>NZ_LDPY01000005.1 GCF_001038505.1 Puniceibacterium sp. IMCC21224 | reverse complement strand
GCAGCAAAAGGTGTGGGTGATTCAGACCCGGGAAGGTGCAGGGCTGTCGCATTTCTATGCCAGCATCCTGTCCGGATTGCGCGCCACAAGCCGCTGGCTGGCGCAGCCTGGCCCGCGCCGGCGATCAGGTCGATCATCTTCTGGAGCGCCTGAAGCCGCGCCTTTTGATCTTCGACGAGTTCCACAGCGCGTTGCGCGGGCGGCGCGAGGATGTGAAGGCCATCTTCTCGTTCTTGCGGCGGATCGCACGAGTGCATGACATCTCACCCGTCCTTGTCGGCGAAATCGCGATCTACGATGCGGTGCATGACACGGACGAAATGGGCTCACGCTTCGATACGATCCCCATTCCACGCTGGGCGTATGACGAGGATTTCGCGACACTTCTGGACAGCCTTGAGGTAAGTCTGCCGCTAGCCAATGCCTCCGATCTGTCGCGCGAACCCTTGGCAAAGATCATCCACGATCTGTCAGAGGGGCTGATCGGCGAGGTTATCGAAATAGTCACCAGGGCGGCAGTTGCGGCAATCTCGCGCGGTGAGGACCGGATCACGGGCGCAACCCTGTCGGACCTTGGCTATGTGCCTCTCTCGAGGCGCCGCAATTCCGCTTTGCGTCACGAGATGACATGAGGTTTGGGCCGACCGGGATCTCCGTGACGCCTGCAGAGCGGTATGAAGGCGCGGCGGGAAACCGTTGGCCCATGAGCATTATGCCCGCACCAGGTGAACTTCTGTCGAGCTGGCTGCACCGCCTCGCTTACGCAAACGGCATACCTCCGCACTATTTTGGTGCGCTTCTCGGAGCGCCAGGTCAGAACTGGTCGGCACGTCTTGATCGAGCGATGCCAGATCGCATTCTGCAGTTTCTGGGAGAACATACCACATACCCTTGGAAGACATCGCGGCTCTGACCATTGCTCCTGACCCCTTGCCCGGTTGCGTTTGCCCCTGCGGGCATCGCCTCAGCAGAGTTGCGCACCAAAGACGCAGGCGACCTGGCTGCAATTCTGCCCGGCCTGTCTGGCGGAAGACGAAACGCCCTATTTTCGCCGAGGCTGGAGCCTGGCGACACGCGTTTCTTGCTTTCGTCACGGTTGTCGGCTTCGAGACAGGTGCCCGTCTTGCGGACAAGGATTGGCTCCGTTCAGCCAGAAGCGTCTTGTGCCGCATCAGATCTGCGCCTGGTGCGGCGCGGCCCTCTGCAAACGCACCCGTCCCGCCGCCAACGGAGTTCGGCGTCTGGAGCGCCTGATCGACGATCTGCTTCGTTTGCATGCAGCAGGGCATCGAATGGCAGAGGGGCGATCTCTCCCGGACCTTCTTGGATCAGCCTGCTTTCAATTTGGTAAACAGCGCATGTCCATCGCGCGCCTCCCTCATCGAGATCGCTATCATCTGCTTCGGCAATTGACGGAAGGGCGGTCGACGCCTTTCGGAACGCGAAGAAGTCCCGCGATCTCTTATTGGAAACGCGTCGCTCAGGCTGCGCCAGCTTGGAGCGGACTGGTCACATCCTTCAGCGATGCCGTCCTGCCTCGGCCCAAAGCTGGGCCTTGCTCTACCACCGCTGGCCCGCATTTGGCGGATCTCGTTCAGGCGGCCGCGCGGCTCCATCAGCAGCGGCAGGTGCCCTGATGGTCTGAAGCAGGTTTCAAGGGCGCGCGGCCAGCCCAGCGTCATTCAGCTGTTCAGCGTCTGGCAGGTCGCGCAAGCTCTCCATCCCGAAAGCTGAGAGGAACGCGTCTGTGGTCACGAAGGTATAGGGGGCACCACGACGCGGCGCGCGCGGCCCAGTTCCAATCAGACCCTGCGCATGCAGCCTTCCGATCAGGTCCCGGCTGATCTCTTTGCCAAAGATGTCTTTGAGCCCATCGCGGGTGATCGGCTGGTGGTAGGCGATGGCCGCCAAAATCGCGACGTCGAACTCGTTCAGGTCCAGCAACTGGTCTCCGACATCCGCTGCGGCGCGGATCGCAGGCGCGTAAACAGGCCGCGTCCGGAACATCCACCCCCCCTGCGACCATGGCAATCTCGAACGCCCGCCCTTCCAGATCAGCGGCAAGGTCTTCCAACAGCAGATCAACCGAAGTCCCCTGCCCCACTATGCGCGCCAGATCCTCGCGCGGTACAGGCGAGGCAGAGGCAAACAGCACCGCCTCGATCCGGCGCATCCATTCCCGCCAGCGCAACTCCGGTGGCAGGTCGAGCAACTCGCGATCAAGCTCAGCTTCTGGTCGATCCTTCGACTTCCTTTCCGGTCGCATGTCCGAACCGCGAAACCGGTTCCCACTTTCGCTGTCCATGCTCATGGCTACACCCCGTAGAGCCGGAATGTGTCGCGCCCGGTTAGCTCGCGGACCGCGCCGAGATCGACAAGCCGGTCACAGAGCCGCCGCGCCGCGCGGTCCGGCAAAGGCAGGGCACTGGGCGCCACGGCGTCCTGCGTCAGGAATATTTTCACCGCCGCCCCTGCCCCCTTGGCCCGAAGCTTTGGTGCAACTCCTTTCAAAAGCGAAGCCCGACGCGCGAGATCGACAGCCAGACGCGCGGCCTCGACCGCGGATGCGGTCACTGCGCGATGACAGGCTAGGCGCAAATCGTCACCCCGCTTGCGCAGGTCTGTGCGTTTCAAACCCGCGGCCAGCAGCGGCACGACATGATCCCAACCAAGCGCCTGGGCGAGGGCGGCGTCCGCGAGGATCAACGCCGGGACTTCGGCACGGGGTGCCTCCGTCAGGACAGCATCCAGCACCACCGCGGTACGGGTCAGCGGTGCCCCATTTCCCGCATCCAGCCACGTGGCGATCTGGCAAGACTCGATGGTCGGTAAAGCTCGGCTCAAAGCCTTGACCGACACCGACCGTTCCACCGCGCGACGCCAGGCAAGGTAGGTTTCGCCTGCCGGACCGGGAAGGTCGCCGGGACGCAGGAGGTGCACCGCGTCGCGCAATTCCCCCGCCCTCTCCATCCGACCGGAAAGCGCCACGCATGCCTCTGCGGCGTGCAGGGCCAGCCGGTCCCGCAACAATGCTTGGGGGACATCGTCTCGTGCAAACACATGATACAGGTGAGTAAGCGCTGCACCTGACAAAAACGCCACATCTTCAAAGGCTTCAGGACGTGCCGAGGTGACCCATGCGGGCATCCGGGGTAGAGTGTCTGTGTCGATGGAGTGTTCCGGTCGGGCAAATGTCATGACTGAAGCCTAAACCATCGCGGCGCTTTGCTCCAGAAAATAGCACAGAAAACGCCTCGCTCTATCTTTTGCCATGATGTCCGATAATCTTGCATTATCGGGCGTAAAAATGATATGCTCGAAAACATGAGCAGTCCTACGAATAACAGCACCAAAATCGAGGATTCCGACGCGTCTGGCGCAGAGATTTCGAGCTCAGCGTCCTATGACTCGTTGAACGGTGACGAACACGACAAGAGAACCTCTCGGGACCGAGCCTCAATCGCCCTGCCCGCCAATGTGGCCGGCTCCGGCGCACTCGACCGGCTGATCGATACCGCCCGTGGCTACGCCGAGGCCTCGACAGCCGGGAACACGAACAAGGCCTATGCGGCCGACTGGAAACACTTCAGCCGCTGGTGCCGGTTGAAAGGCACGGAACCTCTGCCCCCCGCGCCCGAGATGATTGGACTTTATGTGGCTGATCTGGCTGCACCAACCGGGAAGGCCCCTACCCTTTCGGTCTCCACGATCGAGCGCCGTCTCTCGGGGCTTGCCTGGAACTACAGACAGCGCGGGTTCACTCTTGATCGCAAGGACCGGCATATCGCCACCGTTCTGGCCGGGATCAAACGCAAGCATGCGCGCCCGCCGGTCCAGAAGGAAGCGATCCTGCCTGAGGACATCCAGGCCATGGTGGCCACCCTTTCCTACGATCTCCGCGGGCTCCGAGACCGGGCGATCTTGCTTTTGGGCTATGCAGGTGGCCTGCGCCGGTCGGAGGTGGTCTGCCTCGATGTGCATAAGGACGATACACCGGACTCCGGCGGCTGGGTCGAAGTCTTCGACGGCGGCGCCCTGCTCACCCTCAATGCCAAGACCGGATGGCGCGAGGTTGAGGTCGGGCGTGGCTCAAGCGGCCAGACCTGTCCCGTCCACGCGCTTGAGCAATGGCTACACTTTGCGAAGATCGACTTTGGGCCGGTCTTCGTGCGCACCTCGCGGGACGGCAAGCGTGCCCTCGAGTCCCGCCTTTCCGACAAGCACATAGCGCGACTGATCAAGGCAACCGTTATGAAGAGTGGCATCAGATCCGATTTGCCGGAAGCCAAACGGTTGGCAATGTTCTCGGGGCATTCCTTGCGTGCCGGGCTCGCCTCGTCGGCAGAGGTTGATGAGCGCTATGTTCAAAAGCAACTCGGACATGCGTCGGCCGAGATGACCCGGCGCTATCAGCGCAGGCGCGACAGGTTCCGGGTGAACCTGACCAAAGCCGCAGGGCTGTGAAGCTCAGGATTCTTGACCCATTGGTGAAGCGCTAAGGTGAAATTCCAGCGCTTCAGTTTCAGCTTACTGCTTCAATTGAAATCGGGAACTAAACGCGACAGATGACGAGCGCCACTGAGCACGCCCTTGCATCTGTTTTCAAACGGTCGTTTATTAATAATATACGAAACTGCAAAAAGACTGTTTTGATGCCCCTGATCGGTTATGCCCGCGTATCGACCGAAGATCAGACCCCCCTGCCCCAGTCGCAGGCCCTGAAATCCGCGGGTTGCGCCGAGATCCATGAAGAACAGGCCTCGGGCGGCAATCGTGCGCGACCGGTGCTTGCGCGGGTGTTGGAACGCATCGGCAAAGGCGACACGCTGGTCGTCGTTCGGATCGACCGACTGGCGCGGTCGCTGTCGCATCTGCTGGAGGTGATCGAGCGGCTGGAGGCCAAGGGGGCGTTCTTTCGTTCTATCCAAGACCCCATCGACACCGCCTCTCCGCAAGGCAAGTTCACGCTGCAGGTCCTGGGCGCTGCGGCCGAGTTCGAGCGCGCCCTGATCCGGGAGCGCACCAAGGCCGGCCTCGCCAGCGCGCGCACAAAGGGACGCGTGGGCGGGAACCCTGGGCTGCGGGCCAAAGACCCAGCCGCACTTCGCAAGGTGCGGCTGGCGCGACAGGACGGCTACATGGAGCGTCTGAACGAGACGGCACAAGATTGGGTGCCGCATGTGCGCCGGTTGCGCCCTGATTTGGCCTGGGAAGACGTTTTGCGCATCATCAACAGCCCCTTGCCCGAGGCGCGTCGCTGGACCCAAAGCCGCCTGATACGCGCTGTGAAGGCCTATGTCCGCGACGGCTTCCTTCCTACCGAGGTGCTGGCCCGCGCCGGGCGCCGCGAAACGGACGATCGCCTGCCCGCCATTATTGCTGGCATCAAGGGCGCGGATCCCGACATCACGCTTCAAGCGATCTGTGAACGGCTGGAATCTATGCGCGAACGCACACCACGTGGCCGAACGAGATGGCAGCCTTCTTCGGTTAAGATGCTACTGGAGCGGGCTGAGAGGCTAGGGCTGCTTGAGTAGTACAGAAACCCCGCAAATCATGCACGACATGGAAGGATTACAAGGCTAAGGCCAGCACCAGACTCAGAAGCCGTCCGCTCATGCAAAGGGGTTGACGATGCGAAGCTGGCCTTCCACCAGCAGGCCATCTTGCATGTCCTCGCTCCACAGCGTGGTACACCCCGCAACCAAAGCGCTGGCCACGATCATCGCGTCGTAGATCGAGAAGCCGTAGCGTTCCGCCAAAGCGCGGCCGACATCATGGGTCTGCACGGTGAGATCCTCGACGGGACACAAGGCGCGCACGCCTTCGAGAAAGGCCGCTGCTTCCTCCCAACTGAGGCCAGCTTTGCGGCGGCAGTTCACCAGTGACTCGTTTAGAACCTGAACGCTGATCCGGGGCCCCTGCCCCAGGATGACCTCGGCGCGATCGGCCTTCGGACCGTCGTCGAGCAGGTAAAGAACGACATTCGTGTCCGCAAACTCAGCGCTCATGCGCGTCGTCGCGGCTCAGACGTTCTGCTGCGGACAACTTGCCCCGGAAGCGGCGCAGGCCGGTCAGCACCTCATCCGCACGAGCAAGGCGACGGACTCTGACCCGTCCGTCGTCCTTGACCAGGTCGATCTGATCACCCTCCTTGAGACCAAGCTCTCGGACGAGCTCTGCGGGCAAACGGACGGCCAGCGAGTTACCCCATTTTGCGACCTGCATCTTGACCTCCCATGCGGATATACGTCTTGTAATGTATATCCAAAAGGTTCCTAAGACAAGCCTGCCCACGAACCCGAGCCACTCTTGTGCATCACGCAGCGGCTGACACCACATTTAGAAAGAGCTTGCACGAATCTGACTCCTCCGGCAATAGTCACGGAAAAGGGCGACTAAACGCCATAATCCGTGAACACGCCCCAGCAAGAAAAAGGGGTCGCGCGAGGGCAGATGAGCAGAGCCGATACACAGGAAGACCTGAACGCCGTGATCCGTCAGCACTCCGAGTTGCTGGCGGCGCAGCTGCATTCGCAGCGTGAGAGCCTGTTCCCGCCCGACGCATCCAAGTCTATGCGCAAATTCACCTCTGGGGAAGCTGCTGCTCTGCTGGGCGTCAACGACTCATACCTCAGAAAGCTCCACCTTGATGGCAAGGGCCCGTCGCCAGAAGTTTCATCGGGGAACCGGCGGCATTATTCGGCTGAAGATATCCATAAATTGCGGGTTTTGTTGGAGAAAACGGCTCGAAAGCCAGGAGACTACCTGCCCGGTCGTCGCGCCGGTGACCATCTGCAGATCATCGGCGTGATGAACTTCAAGGGTGGGTCCGGAAAGACGACCTCCTCGGCGCATCTTGCTCAACGGTTGGCCCTCAAGGGTTACCGTGTCCTGGCGATCGACCTTGATCCGCAGGCTTCACTTACGGCCTTGCATGGGGTTCAGCCGGAATTCGACCTTCTGGATGGCGGTACGCTCTACGATGCGATTCGTTATGAAGACCCGGTTCCGATCGCCGAGGTGATCCGCAAGACATACATCCCGAACCTCGACCTGATTCCTGGGAATCTCGAACTGATGGAGTTCGAGCACGAGACGCCACGGGCACTTTCTCGCGGCAACGCGGGTTTGTTCTTCTTCCGTGTGAAGGAGGCGCTGGCGCAGGTCGATGAGCAATATGACGTCGTCGTCATCGACTGTCCTCCGCAGCTCGGATTTTTGACCATGTCCGCGCTGTCGGCCGCGACAGGCGTTCTCGTGACGATCCATCCCGAGATGCTCGACGTGATGTCGATGAGCCAGTTTCTCAGAATGACGGCCGACCTGATGGACGTCATTGCCGACAGTGGAGCAGACATGTCGCATGACTGGATGCGGTATCTCTTGACCCGGTATGAGCCGACAGACGCACCGCAGAACCGTATCGTTGCCTTCTTGCGGACGATGTATGGCGACAAGGTCTTGAACGCGCCGATGCTCAAGTCGACGGCCATCTCGGATGCCGGTTTGACCAAGCAGACCCTTTACGAGGTCGAACGCAGCGCCTTCACTCGGACGACCTATGACCGAGCCATTGAAAGCCTGAATGCGGTCAACGACGAGATTACCCAGCTCATTCAGAAGACTTGGGGGCGCTGATGACCGACAGCAAGAAAAAGCGCATGTCCATGCTCGATAGTCTGGCTGCGGCGGGGACGTCCCCTGCCCCCGGTAGCATGATGTCAAGCAATCGGGCCCTGCGGTCGGCGCGTGATGCTGTCGATGCTCACCATGTCTGGGAGCTCGATCCGGTCGAGATCCAAGACGAGCGATACTCGGACCGCCTCGATCCAAAGGATGTGCACGATCTTCGCGCGTCGATTGAACAAAACGGGCAAACTGTGCCCATCCTTGTTCGGCGCCATCCGACCGACCCCAATCGGTATCTCCTCGTCTATGGACGCCGCCGTCTTGAGGCCATTCGTGCCTCCGACAAAGTGAGCAAGGTTCGCGCCCTCATAGCCAACCTGGACGATACCGCCGCACTGCGCGCTCAAGTCTCAGAAAACACTGGTAGACGTGACCTGAGCTACATCGAGCGTGCCCTCTTCGCTCAAGAACTGCTCGATAGTGGCTTTGGCTCTCAGGCACAGATTGCCGAGGTGCTGAACGTGACCCGCTCGGCGGTATCGATGTCGGTCTCTGTTGCCAAGGCGATCGGAACTGCCTTGGCCCACGCAATCGGACCGGCTCACGGCGTCGGCCGTCCCAGATGGGAAGCACTAGCGAAAGAGCTTTCCGACAGCCGGATCGATATCGACGAACTATCCCGGGTTGCTCTTGATGTTCGTGCCAAGACCGCCGTGAGCGAACAGGCCGACGAGGATCCTAAGGTTGATCCTTCGGTGGCGGCTTTTGAAGCCGTTGCACGGCACATAAAAAAGAGTGTGAGTCCGACGCTCGGCAAGAAGCCGAGATCGAAGACCACTGCCCTTGTCATTGATGGCACGCCAGTGGGCGCGATCAAGAGATCTGGCCGGGCGCTTCGCCTGGACCTGACGGATGTGGATGATGCCTTTGCGGAGTGGCTTGATGCCCGCGCGCAGGACGTCCTCGAAGAGCTTCACGATCGCTGGAAACGCGAGACATGAAGAGAGGCAGAGCAGCAACAAAAAGGAGGCACGGTACAGGCTAAAGAAAAGGTCCCGCAAAGCTTGCGCTCCACGAGACCCCAACTTTGATCTTAGCACTTTCAAGGTAGTGGGCCAGCGCGCAAACCGCAAGTCATATGTGATTCGCGGAACAGTTTTTCTATGCCTTCGTGAACGACATCATGGATTACACACCGATTTCGCCGTTTATGCGGCCTATCTCGCACGCCCATCTGCGCGTGGTCGAGCGTCCTGAGGCGTCTGTTCCTGGCAAGCCCGTCAACAAGTGGGAGCTCCTCCGCGAGCTGTCCAAGGCACAGGCCGCCTTTCGGGTTTCCGAGCGCGATCTGACCGTTCTTCAGGGGCTTCTCAGCTTCTTTCCGGATGATGCGCTTGGCGGGAACACCGAAATGGTCGTCTTCCCATCCAACAAGGCGATCTGCGAGCGGCTGAACGGGATGCCTTGCTCGACGATGCGTCGTCACCTCGCCCGGTTGGTAGAGGCAGGCTTGCTCATGCGGCGCGATAGCCCAAATGGGAAGCGGTATGTGCGCAAGCGTGGTGAAGATCGCGTGGCCTTCGGCTTTGACCTCTCCCCGCTCTATTGCCGGGCAGAGGAGATTGCACGGGCCGCAGAGGCCGTGCGTGAGGCCGAGGACCGTGTGCGGCGACTGAGGGAGGTGGTGAGCCTCATGCGTCGCGACCTGGCCGCTCTGGCGGAGTTCGGCGAGGAGATCCAGCCCGGGCTTGGCCTATGGGACCAGCTCCGCGACACGGCCGCTCTCACGGCCCGCGCTCTTCGCCGCAAGCTTTCGCTTGAGGATCTGTCGGCATTCCGGACTGAACTGGAGACCCTTCTTGATCATGCACGCAACGTCATTGATGGTCCTGAAACAGAAGAAATGAACACCAATGATGCCCATTTTGAGCGTCATCATCATAATTCAAATGAAGAATCTATAGATCTTGAAACTGCCTTAGAAAAAGGCGGGGCGGCGGGTGGCGTGCCTGATGATGATACGGGTGAGCCCGTGGCTGACCTTGAAGAGCCTGACACGAGGCGGGTGCCGAAAATCCCACTCCACCTGGTAATCGCCGGCTGTCCCTCGCTCAAGACTTTCTATCAGGGCGATATTCGACACTGGCACCAACTTTTCGACGCGGCTTGTCATGTACGGCCGGCCATGGGGATCAGTGTTTCCGCTTGGGAAGAAGCGCAACGCTTCATGGGACCAGAGCAAGCCTCGATCGTCGTCGTGGCTATGCTTGAACGTTTTTCCGACATCAGATCACCGGGTGGATACTTGCGGGCGTTGACGTCCAAAGCCGCGGCGGGCGAGTTTTCCTGCGGGCCGATGGTCATAGCGCTAATCGGACGACGGAGTGCGGCGTAATGTTCACAGCTGTGAACTCCTATCGCCTCGACCGTTCATTTGCCAAAGTTCACAGCTGTGAACTATCTCCACCGGTGCGGGAACAAAGGGTAGCTAGAGGGAAAGGAGTGTTGGTTTGAGGGTGACGGGAAGTGAGATCGGGAGAGTGGCTTCCGGCGCCCGTCGTGGAGAAGATCTGATGACCAAAGCTGTCCAGAAAATCACCATGTCCCCTTCACGGGATATCCCTTTCGACAAGCTGGTGCTGAGCCAGTCCAATGTGCGGCGCATCAAGGCTGGCGTGTCCGTCGAGGAACTGGCCGAAGACATTGGCCGCCGCGGCCTCTTGCAGAGCCTGAGCGTGCGGCCCGTCTTGGCTAACGATGGTACCGAGACCGGCAAGTTCGAGATACCGGCCGGGGGCCGCCGGTTCCAGGCATTGTCCTTGCTGGTGAAGCAAAAGCGGTTGTCGAAGACAACGCCCATTCCTTGCATCGTGCGCGATGCTGCGTCCGACATCCTGGCCGAGGACGATTCCTTGGCCGAGAACATGCAGCGCGTCGCCTTGCACCCGCTCGACCAGTTCCGCGCGTTTGTGTCCCTCCGCGACAAGGGTCAGAGCGATGCAGAGATTGCTGCGGCCTTCTTCGTGACGCCACAGATCGTGAAGCAGCGCTTGAAACTCGCCTCCGTCGCCCCTGCCCTGCTTGAGGTCTACGCCGAGGATGGCATGACGCTGGAGCAGCTTATGGCCTTCACCGTGAACCCCGATCACGCGCGTCAGGTTCAGGTCTGGGATGTGATCCATTCATCCTGGAACAAGGAGCCATTCCAAATCCGGCGCATGCTGACCGAGACCTCGGTCCGGGCGTCTGACCGACGCGCAGTCTTTGTGGGTGTTGATGCCTATGAAGCGGCGGGCGGCACGATGCTGCATGACCTGTTCCAAGGCGATGATGGAGGTTGGCTCGAAGACCCTGCCCTGCTTGATCGGCTGGTAACGGAAAAACTCCAGGCCGAGGCAGAGACGGTTGCAGTTGAGGGCTGGAAGTGGATCGAGGTCGCACTCGACCTGCCCTACGGCTACAGCCACGGCCTGCGGTCCCTGTCCGGCGATCCGGCACCGATGACGGATGACGAAGGCGCGGCCCATGCCAAGCTGCTCGCCGAGTACCGGGCGCTGGAAGAAGAATACGCAGGTCAGGATGATATCCCTGAAGAGATCGACGCGCGGCTTGGCGTGTTGGAAACGGAGATGGAAAAGATCGAGACCCGGCCGTTGATCTTCGACGCGGAGGAGATCGGGCGGGCAGGGGCGTTCGTCACGCTCGACCGCTACGGCGCTCTGGCAGTCTATCGCGGCTATGTGCGTCCACAGGATGAGCCCGTTGACGAGACCGCGGTCCAGGACGGTACGGATCCTGCGGCGGCGGGGCAGGCGGATAATCGTGATTTCACCGATGGCCATGGCAGTGCCGCTCATGGAGGAACCGTCATCATGTCGGGAGGCCAGCCGATTGGCGGCGACCTGCCGGAGGATGAGGACGACGGGGCATTGAAGCCACTGCCCGAGCGGTTGGTCATGGAGTTGACGGCCCACCGGACGCTGGCGCTGCGTGAAGCGATCGGGCGCTCGCCGGATGTCGCGCTGACGCTGCTGCTGCTGAAGCTGGTGACGGACACCTTCCGCACCTCCTCTGCTTCGGGCAGCTGTCTCGAGGCATCCGTGCGTCAGGTCTATATGTCGGCGCAGGCGCCCGATCTGAAGGACAGCGTGGTGGCAAAGCTGGTCGACGAGCGTCACGCGGAATGGGAAGCCGATCTGCCGCTTGGCGATGATGCAGCACTCTGGGACTATCTGACGGTCCTCGACCAGGGCAGTCGGCTGGCCTTGCTGGCGCATTGCCTCAGCTTCGGCGTCAATGCGCTGCATGAGAAGGTGAACCCATACGGGGCAGGCATCTCCGCAGGCGGACTGACCCGTCGTATGGCGCATGCCGATCTCGTGGCGCGCGCGACAGGTCTCGATATGGTGGAGGCGGGATGGGAGCCGACGGTGGACACCTATCTCAACCGCGTGCCCAAGGCCCGCATCCTCGAGGCCGTGCGCGAGGCGAAAGGGGAGGGGACTGCCCAACTCCTCGATCACCTGAAGAAAGGCGAGATGGCCAGTGAGGCCGCGCGCTTGCTGAAGGGCAGCGGCTGGTTGCCCGAGGTCCTGCGCCGGAACGATCTCGTGGCGCTGGACGGTGAGGGCCATGCCGAAAGGCAGGGGGCGGATGTCGATGCCGAAGTGGCCGACAGCGTCAGTAAGGCTGACCTTCCTGCATTCCTGACGGATGACTTGCCTGCTGAAGGCGCGTCGATGCTGGCCGCAGAGTAACGTGTTCCAGCAGGGGGGCGGGCATTCCGCCCCCAATCACCCTATAACATAACAATATCAATAAGATGAGTGCGATTACTCGCATTCGGAATGAGGAATCATGTCTGCAACAACCATCATCGACGCAGCCCCCCTCGGGGCGCTCATTCGCTACACCGACGGCAGCCCCAAGCCACCGGCACGCTTCACCAAGAAGCTGGCGGCCTGGGAGCGCTCGAACGGTGTAGGCCGTCTCGTGAAGAAGGAGCCGCCCCGGGCCTATCCGACCTGGACGGCTCCCGCGTCGTTCACGCTGCATGAGGGCAATTTCTCCTCGGATGGGGTGATCCTCGTGACCATCATGCGCAGCCATTCTGTTGACAGCGCCCTCGTCTTCGAGGTGGCCGAGGACCCGAAGCCCGGGCAGGTGCGCGTGCTTCTCGACTTCGGCGGCAACACGGAGCTGCTGCATCTGGCGGAATCCATGACTGCGGCCGAGCTTTGGATCGCCAAGGAAGGATACCGCAATGCGCGACTTGAAATCGTCGCCGATGAAGATGGCGAAAGGGCAGGGGGCGCGGACCTGGCCGCCTGAGCCCAACTGAAACCGAGGGGCCCGCCCAAGCGCGGGCCTCTCATCCATCACAACCTTGTCTCGCGATGTCGCGGGGCGCCAAAGGAGCCATCCCCAAGGAAGGACGTCTTCAACCAAGATCTAGGCCGGGAGGTTGGAGGCAAAAGCATCAGCGGGACAACCGGCTCCAGTCGTCAGGGCACTATCCCCCGCTCGCCATTCCCTTCCTTGCCCCGAATCCCGTCTTCGAGATCAACCCACGAGGGGTCGGACTACGGGCAAGCCCGTGCCGCCGGGCGGATTCGGAGCAAGTCCGAACGCACCCGGTGATGTCAGCCAGTATTCGGGCCTGCGGGGTCCTGTCGCGCGGGGGATGGTCCCCCGCCTCCAAGACAGGAGCCAAACAGATGTCCCGCAAAGATGCACACGCCTTCGCCGCCTCCCTCGCCGCCACGCTCATGGTCTCGATCGTCGTCTTTCAAGCCGGTGATGGAACCTTCGGCGCCGTCCCCGCCGATGAAATCGACGGCGACGAGGTCGTGATCGTCTCGGAATACGATCCCTTCGGGTGAGGCTTCGGCCTCACTTCCCGAGGGCTTGGCGCAAAAGCGGCTATCGCCGATAGAGGGCCTGCTCTACAGAACAGTCCCAAGTTCATAAAAAATATAAGAAAATAGCTCTCCTATAAGAAAGCTTTCCTACGTTTCTGCGATTTTCTTCAAACTATGACGTCGCCGGTGATGCGTCAGACTTCAAGGCCAATGCTCCCGATCTTTCGCATGGGCATTTGGAGCATCTGTTGGCAATCTGACGGATGCCTGAAATCCAGAAGGTTCACCGGGACGTGGTGACTGGAGCAAGAGAGAGGTTTCGATCCGTTCTGCGATGGCTGAGACGATAGCGAGGCCAAGCCCGCTACCATCAGTTTTTGCATCTGCCCTCTCGAAGCGCCCTGTCAGGCGTTCGAGTGTTTCGGTTGCTACCGCGGGGCCCTCGTTTGCCACGATCAACTGCCCGTCGCTCGTGAGTGTAACATCGACTGGGGCATTCTGCGCCCCGTGGCGTAGGGCGTTTTCCACCAGATTCCGGCACAGAATTCCCAATGCGTCGGGGTCGATATCAGACAAGACAGGCGTGTCCGGCAAGTTCAACATAAGGCGCCCGTTCTCTGTGCTGCGCGCAATATCTTCCACCACGACCCGAGTGATGGTTCTGACATCAGCGCTCTGGTCCATCCGAAGTCTACCGCCTTCCGCCCGCGCAAGCTGCAGGAGACGCTCGGACAGCCGAGTGAGACGCTTGAGCGTCGCCTCGATCTCGGCGGCGCGCGCGTCGATGGTCGGATCTTTGGTCTCTGACCGCAGTCGCTGCGCCTGGGCGATAGCGCCCGCCAATGGTGTCCTTAGTTCATGAGCCGCATTGGCTGCAAAACTTCGCTCAGCCTCGAACGCGTCGCGCAGCCGAGCCAAAAGGCTGTTCAAGGTTGCGGCCAGCGGTCCTATTTCCGTCGGCAGGTCGGCCGCGGGTACTTCTGACAGGTCGCGCACGCCGCGCGCTTCAAGCCGCGTACGGAACCGATGGAGAGGGGCGAGGCTAAAGCGCACAGCGAGAATAATCGACGCGAGCGCCAACGGCAGCACAACCAGCAGCGGCAGGCCGAGGCCCATCTGGATTTCCCGAGCAACCGAAGCGCGATGCGCCAACGGTTCGGCCACGGTGATGCTGATCGTCCCCTGGAGCGCCGCGTCGCTGTAGAGGCGATGTGTGGCGTTCTGCGCAAATCCCGGACCATCGTAAGGAGGGAACACGGCAGGGTCCGCCGCATGGGATTGCAGCAAAATGCGTCCCTCGGCATCGCGTACGATGTAGGTGAAGAACTCGTCATGCTCCCGGATCGGCGCGAGGCGCTGCGTCACACCCTGATCTTCTCGCCCGACGATGTCGGTCACGGCCAGCGGCAGGATGCGCTCGGCGGTTTCGCGCAGGGCGCTGTCGAAGACCTCATCCATCTCGCCCCGAACGATCACCGCGGTAACCGTGGCGGCGGCGAGCCAGAGGATCGTCAGCACAAGGCCGAGTGACAAGCCGAGCCGTACCTGAAGGCTGGATGGCCACATCATGGCTTGCCCAGCCGGTAACCCATGCCGCGCTCGGTCTCGATGATGGCGCTCCCCAGTTTCTTGCGCAGGCGGCTCACGTGCACCTCGATGGTGTTGCTCTCGACTTCGGCGTCGAAAGCGTAGAGCTTCTCCTCCAACTGCGCCTTGGACAGGAGCTGCCCGGGACGCGCCAGGAAGGCCTCGAAGAGCGCCCATTCCCGCGCCGTCAGCGGCACATGTCTGCCATCCCGATGGACGCTGCGCGCGGCAAGGTCGATGTCGAGCGGTCCGTGGGTCAGGATCGGGTTGGGGTTGCCGCTGTAGCGCCGCGCGACCGATCCGATCCGTGCCGACAGTTCCGACAGGTCGAAGGGCTTCACAAGATAGTCGTCAGCGCCCGCATTGAGGCCTTCGATCCTATCGGACACCTGGTCGAGCGCCGTCAGGATGATGACCGGCGTCACGTCTCCACGCGTCCTGAGGCCCTTGAGGAACCCGATACCACGTCCGTCTGGCAGCATGAGGTCGAGCAGGAGCAGGTCGAAGGAGGTTGCGCCCATCGCGTCTGCCGCCGCGTCTAGCCGCGTTACCCAGTCTACTGACTGGCCATCAGCAGCGATCTGGTCGCGCACGGCAGCGCCAAGAGTCGTGTCGTCTTCGATCAGCAATATGCGCATGGTCGTACCCGTCCTTTCTCGATGTCCCTCCATGATCCGTCTGGCTGACACGAAGCTGAAGCTTGTGGGTCGAGCCCCTTCAGGCTGCCGTCAGCTTCGCGGCGCATGAATGGCATCAAGAGGCGAGCCACTAGGAGTGTGCCCCATGAAGAAGACATTGACAATTATCGGCTTTCTCGCGGTCTTTCCGGTCGGCGCGGCGCTGGCTGACGACGATTGCTTCGTGCCGATGGCCGACTGGCAGCCGCGCGATGCTGTTGCCATGCTGGCTGAGGAAAATGGTTGGACGGTGCGTCGGATCAAGATCGATGACGGCTGCTACGAGATCGATGGGAGGGATGCCGAGGGGCGTGCGATCGAGGTGACTGTCCACCCGGCCACGCTGGAGGTAATCGAGTTCGAATACGAGGACGACGAGGATGATCGCCGCGAGCGGGATCACGAGAGACGCGACGATGACTGATGCAGCGCGTCGCGACGGTAATGTCCCGGTGCCGGGCCTGCCGCCACTCTCCCGGCCTTCCCTAAACTCTCCTCTAGCCCTGACGGGCCCGGTGCTGGTTGCGTTGCCATGCCTACTGGCGGCACTGATCGGGTTCAACACCTATGCGCCCTATGGCGCGGATGCAGCACTTGGCATTGCCGTCGGGGCCGCGGCAGTTGTCGCGATGGCACAGACCCTGATCCTCGCCGCACGGCCGCCGCTGGTGGAACCATTGTTCGGCGGTCTCGATCGCATGTACCGGGTCCACAAGTGGCTTGGTATTTCCGCAATGGTCCTGATGATCCTGCACCAGCAGATCGAGCCGGATTTCGAGCGTTTGGTGCGTGAAACCTCCCTTGGTGAACTTGGTGAAGAGGCGGGCGAACTTGCCTTCAACGCGCTTCTCGCCCTGGTTGCTGTCAGCTGGTTCCGGAGATTGCCCTTCACCCCACTGGAAATCCCCTATCAGATCTGGCGGTTCAGCCATCGTTTCATGGGGGCCCTTTTTGCAATCGTGGTCTTTCACCAGTTCTTCGTCGACCTGCCGACAGAGGTAGATCCACCGCTCTCGGTGCTTCTGAACACATTTGGCATCGCGGGAGTGATCGCGTGGATATTCACCGAGCTGGTCGCCCCGTACCTGCGGCGTAGAGAATTCACCGTCACAGAGATCAGCCAGACCAAGGACACCACCACGCTAACCCTCCGCCCCGAGGGGCGGGCCATGCGGTGGCGGCCGGGGCAATTCGCCTTCTTCCGCGCGCCAGAGGCAGGACTGTCCGAGCCGCACCCCTTCACGATCGCCAGCGCCCCGCGCCCTGACGGCACCCTGACGTTCTCCATCCGGGGCTTGGGTGGCTGGACACGAAGCCTGCCCGCCATCTTGCGGACCGGAACGCGCGTGCAGGTCGAAGGGCCATATGGACGGTTCAATTTCCGCAAGGGCGGTGCGCGCCAGATATGGCTGGCGGGCGGCATCGGTATCACGCCGTTCCTCGCCTGGGCCGAAAGCCTGAGCGAAGCGGATAGCCGCGACATTCACCTCATCCACTGCGTTCGGACACAAGAGGAGGCGATTGGGGTAGAGACGCTGCGCGCTGCGGCTGCCCGCAACCCGAGGTTCAGTTTCGAGGTGGTCGTAACGACGCGCGATGGCAGGCTCACGGCCGAGCGCCTGATTGGCGCGGTCCCTTTCGCGATCCGGCAAGCCGATCTGTGGTTCTGCGGCCCAACCGGTCTGAAGGACGGGATTCTCAAGGGCTTGAAAGCACAAGGCCAAACGCCTCGCCGTGTCCGCTTCGAGCAGTTCGAATTCGCCTGAACGCGGGGCAGGGCGCATAGCCATGCCAGCCCTGTAGCCTGCGCTCGCATTTTTTTGGCCCCGCCATCATCGGCGGGGCCATTTTCCTGACGGCAAGCTGAAGCAGGAATCGCTGGGGCGTCAGGATGCCCTCAGGTCGGGGTGCCAGATTGGTCTCATCAAACGAAAGGAGACCTTGCCATGAAAAAGACCCTGACCCTTCTCGCAGCGACAACGGCGCTGACCGCCGCCATCGGCGTTCCTGCTTGGAGCGCAATGCAGGCCCCGGCCGACAGCATGCTTCGGCCCGTTGCCGCGCTCTTTGATGACGCCTCACAAGACATGCCTCTCATTCTCGCAAGCGACGATGACGACGACGACCGCTGGCGGGACGGTTCGCGTCGCGGACACGACGACGACGATGACGATGACGAAGACGATGACGAAGACGATGATGACTGCGACGACGATGATGACGACGACGATTGTCGGGGCGGCGTCCGCAATCCCGCGCCCGCTGGAACGGTCGCTCCTCCGCAGAACGGCCTCTTCGGAAACGGCGCCCCTCCGCAGGTTCAGGTGAACTGAACAGCTCCGAAGCACCCTGAACAAGGATCATTCCCATGAAATCACTTCTCGCAACGCTCGCGCTTACTACCGCACTCACGCTTCCCGGCCTCGCTATGGCACGGCCCGTGACGCTCACAACCACCCTTAACAACTATGGCGGCGACGGCGCCTACCTCGCGCTTTACGTTACCGACGCCTCGGGCGCCTATGTCGGCAGTCTCTGGATGGCTGGTGGCAAGTCCAAGTACTACGAGCATCTGAGCGACTGGTACCGTGCCACGGGCGGCGATACCGCGCAGGTAAACGGTATCACCGGCGCCAGCGTCGGCGCGGGCCGCAGTCTCGAGATCACGCTCGATCTGGCCGACGCGCTGTTCGATGCGGGCTACACGCTGCACATCGACGCGGCGGTCGAGGATATGCGCGACAGCCCGAACGAGGTGGCCGTGCCGCTGACGACGGCGGGCGCGGGCACGCCGGTGAGCGGGCGGCGCTACATCGCCAACTTCTCCTACGACATGTGAGGGGCAGGGCCATGATCCGTACACTCCATCGCTGGCCGGGTCTTCTGGCACTCGCGCTCGTCACGATCCTGAGCCTGAGCGGCGCTGCGCTCTCGGTCTTTCCGGCAGTCGAGCGCATCACCGCGCCGCAGGTGGAGACTGGCCAGACAGTCGCCACCCTCGCGGACCGCATCCAGGCCGTCTATCCGGGCGTCGAGCAGATCCGGCGGTCGCCCTCCGGTCGGATCACCGCCTATTGGTTCGATCAGGGCGCGCCGGGTGCTGCCGTGATCGACCCGGCGACGGGCGCGGGCGTTGCCTCGGCCGACCCGAACCAGGCCCTTCGCTGGCTCACCAACTTTCATCGCTCGCTCTTCCTCGGGGATGGCGGGCGCATCGCCATGGCCGCCGGGGCCGCGGCGATGCTGGTCCTCTCGCTCTCGGGTGCTGCGCTGGTCGCGCGACGGGCGGGCGGATGGCGGCACTGGTTCGCGTCCTTGCGCGGTCCGTTCGCGGGCAGGCTGCATGTCGAGATCGCCCGGATCACCGTCATCTGCCTCGTTCTGTCCTCCACCACCGCCCTCTGGATGACAGCCTCCACCTTCGATCTTTTGCCGGACGGTGGCGTCCTGCCGGCTGATCCCACCGAAGTGAGCGGAGAGATTGGGTTCGCTCTCGATCAGATGGCCACGCTGCTGCAGACGCCCGTCGCCGAGCTGCGCGAACTGAGCTTTCCCTATCCCGGCGATGCGACGGACGTGTTCACACTGAAGACCGACCGGGGCACCGGCTATCTTGACCAGGGAACCGGCGCGCTCATGGCATGGGCCGACCTGACCGGGTGGGAGCGCGTCTCGGAAACCATTTACATGCTGCACACGGGGCAGGGGGCCGCGACGCTCGGCCTTGTGCTCGGGATGATGGCGCTCGGAGTGCCGGCGATGGGCGTGACCGGCGTCCTGATCTGGTTTACCGGGCGCCGCGGGCGGCCGCGCATCCGGGGCAACCAGCCCGCGGGCCGTGCCGAGACGATCATTCTTGTCGGCAGCGAGGGTGGCAGCACGTGGGGCTTCGCCGCGACCCTGCATGCCGCGCTGACGGCAGCGGGGCAGGGCGTCCATGTTGGCCCGATGTCGGGCTTCGCGCCAGAGCGCTACGCCCGTGCAGAGCGCATCATCGTGCTCGCCGCGACTTATGGCGATGGTGCGGCGCCCGCCTCGGCCAAGGGGTTCCTCGACCGGATGAACGCGTCGGCCCCTGCGCCTGATATCCCGATGGCCCTGCTCGGCTTCGGCGACCGCAGCTTTCCGGCCTATTGCGTCTTCGCCAAGGCCGTTGCGGCAGCGGCGCAGGCGAAGGGCTGGGCCGAACTCATGCCGCTGGACACGATCGACCGCCAATCGCCACAGGATTTCGCGCGCTGGGGCCGCGCTCTTGGCGAGGCGCTTAGCATCTCTCTCGAGCTTTCTCACCAGCCCGTCTCGCCGCGCACCGAAACATTGACCCTCGTCTCGCGGCGCAACTACGGGGCCGAGACACAGGCAGCGGCAGCGATCCTGCGCTTCGCCCTGCCGCGCGCGACGCTGTGGCAGCGGCTGACCGGGGCGGGTTTCGCGCGGTTCCAGGCGGGCGACCTGATCGGTGTCCTGCCGCAGGGCAGCGCCGTGCCACGTCTCTACTCGCTGGCCTCGGGTCGCCGCGACGGCTTCGTCGAGATCGTGGTGCGCAAGCATCCGGGCGGGCTGGCCTCGGGCCAGCTGACCGCGCTGGAACCGGGCGATACGGTCCGGGCCTTCCTGCGCCGCAATCCCGGCTTTCACGCCGGCCGCAGCCGCGCGCCGCTGATCCTGATCGGGGCGGGCACCGGCATCGGGCCGCTGGCAGGCTTCATCCGCGGCAATGCGCGTCACAGGTCCGTGCACCTTTTCTTCGGCATGCGGCATGCGGACAGCGATTTCTTCTATGGCGAAGAGATGCCCGGCTGGCAGGCTGAGGGGCGGTTGACCCGGCTTGTCACCGCCGTCTCGCGCGGCGCGCGACGCAGTTATGTGCAGGACGCCCTGCGCGCCGACGCGGCGCAGGTGGCCCGACTGATCCGCGACGGGGCGCGTGTGATGGTCTGCGGCGGGCGCGACATGGCCACGGGCGTGAGCGATGCGTTGGCCGAGATCCTCGCACCTGCCGGGCTTACGCCCGCAGTCCTGAAGACGGAGGGGCGGTATGTCGAAGATATCTACTGAGCGCGCGCGCATCGCCCTGAACGGCCCCACCATGGGCACGCGCTGGTCGGCGCTGTTCTTCGCGGATCGGGGCCGCGACACGGATGCAATCCGTGCCGCTCTTCAGGCGGCTGTCGACGAGGTGGACACGCAGATGTCGACGTGGAACGCGGCGAGCGCACTCATGCGGATCAACGCGGCGCCGGTGGGCGATTGGGTGATGGTGCCGGAGCAACTGCGGTCGGTCCTGCGCCTCGGGCTCGAGATCGGGAGCGCCTCGGGCGGGGCCTTCGATATCGGCATGGGCGATGCGGTGACGGCCTGGGGTTTCGGGCCCGGGGCCGCCGCGCCCGAGGGTATCCGCGCCGCGATGGACGCCCTCCGCCGCCCGGCGCAGGAGGTGCTGGAGATCGAGGGGATGCAGCTGCGCAAGACGGCCCCCATCGCGCTGGACCTCAACGGCATCGCCAAAGGCTACGGCGTCGACCGGCTCGCCGAGACCCTGCGCGACCACGGGATCGCCGATGCCCTCGTCGGGATCGATGGCGAGATGCGTGCAATCGGTCTCAGGCCGGATGGCGAAGCTTGGACGATCGCGGTCGAGGCGCCCTACCCGGACCGCCGCGCGCCGCATTCGGTTCTGGCGCTGCAGGACGCCGCCGTCGCGACCTCCGGTGACTACCGCCACTGCGTCGAGGTTCAGGGGCGCCGCCTGTCGCATACTATGGATCCGAGACGTGGCGCGCCGCTGATCGCGTCGCCCGCCTCCGTCACCGTGGTGGCCCGCACCTGTGCCGAGGCCGACGCCTGGGCGACGGCGCTGATGGTGCTCGGTGCGGAGAGGGGTGCGGACCTCGCAAGACAACGTGGACTCGACGCCCTGTTTCTTCTGCGCGATGATGAAGGGAATGCAATGGGCGTGGGAGTCGGGCGTCTTTTTTCCGAAGAACCAGCGGCAATCGCCTCAGCCGGGGGAAGTTGAGCCGCATGGAACAGGCCCATACCGATCGCTTCAAGACCGCACTCCTGCTGATGGCCGCAACCGGGCTGATCGTGGGACTCGCATTCTACCTTGCGGGCCAACCAGAGATTGCGAGCCTGATCTGGATTGCAGGAGTTGTTCCCGCGCTCTCAGCGCTTGTGGTCGAAATCGTCCGGAGCATTGGGCGGGGCGAGGTGGGCCTCGATATCGTTGCCGCGCTGTCGATGTCGGCGGCGCTTGTCTTCGGCGAGACCTTGGCTGCGGCTGTCGTCGCAGTCATGTATTCTGGAGGCACCTTCCTCGAAGCCTTCGCTGAGGGGCGTGCACGCCGTTCGATGAAGGATCTTTTATCCCGCGTACCCCGGACCGCGACGCGGCACCGGAACGGCGGTCTTGAGGATGTGCCTCTCGAAGAGATCGCACCGGGCGATCGCCTGCTGATCCGGCAGGGCGATGTCGTTCCCGTGGACGGCACGGTGGCGTCCGACACCGCCTTCCTCGACACCGCGGCGCTGACCGGCGAGTCCCTGCCAGTCCGGCTGGCGCGCGGGGCCGACGCCATGAGCGGATCGACCAACGCGGGCGAGGCCTTCGACCTGACGGCGACGCGCGAGGCCAAGGACAGCACCTATGCCGGGATCGTTCGTCTGGTGGAGGAGGCGCAGGCGTCCAAAGCGCCGATGTCCCGGCTGGCCGACCGCTGGTCGCTGGGCTTTCTGGTCGTCACCGTCAGTATCGCCTTCGCGGCGTGGTGGTTCACCGGTGATCCGATCCGCGCGGTTGCCGTTCTGGTCGTCGCCACGCCCTGTCCGCTGATCCTTGCTGTGCCGGTCGCACTGGTCGCCGGCCTGTCGCGTGCGGCGCATTTTGGCGTGCTGATCAAGGGCGCGGGGCCGCTCGAGACAATGGCGCGGATCCGCACGCTGATCCTCGACAAAACGGGGACGCTGACGGATGGCCGTCCGCAGATCGTCTCGATCGACAGCCACGATGGCATGACCGAGGACGACATCCTCCGCCTCGCCGCCGCGCTCGATCAGGCATCGAAACACCCCGTGGCGCAGGCCATCGTCGCTGCCGCAAAGGCGCGGGGCTTCACACTGCCCGTTCCGACAGAAGTGGCTGAGATCCCGGGCGAAGGGGTCTTGGGTCGTGTGGAGGACCGCGAGGTGATCGTCGGCGGCGACGGCTTCGTGGCGTCCCGTGTCGGGCGGATGGTGGGCGATCACCCCGCCAAGGGCGCCGGATCGGTCCTTGTCGCAGTGGCAGTTGACGGTCACATGGCCGGGCACCTCGTCATGTCCGACCCGCTGCGCGAGGGGGCGGGCACCATGCTGGACGGTCTGCGCCGTCAAGGGATCGCGCGCATCCTTCTGGCTACTGGCGACCGCGCGGACGTGGCCGAGCGCGTGACCGAGGGGCTGGGCCTCGACGGGCTGCGGGCCGGTCTGACGCCGGATCAAAAGGTGTTACTGGTGCTTTCCGAGCGTAAACACGGGCCGGTGATGATGGTGGGTGATGGTGTCAACGACGCGCCCGCCCTGGCCGCAGCCGATGTAGGCGTGGCAATGGGGGCACGGGGCGCCGCGGCCTCGGCCGAGGCCGCGGACGTGGTGCTGCTCGTCGACCGGATCGACCGGCTTGGGCCCGGGATCGAGATCGCGCGGGCGTCGCGCCGGATCGCTGTCGAAAGCGTGGTCGCGGGTATCGGTCTGTCGGTTCTCGGCATGATTGCCGCCGCTTTCGGGTATCTCACCCCGGTGCAGGGGGCGCTTCTGCAAGAGGTCATCGACGTCGCTGTTATCCTGAACGCCCTGCGCGCGCTGCGCATCGCGCCACAGGAGCCAGCTACGGGCAAACCACAGGCCATCATGTCAGAGCAAGCTGACATCGTTCAAGGAGCCACGCCATGAGCCGTCTATCACATTCTGAAATCCATATGGTGCATCGCATCGGCTGGCTGCGGGCCGCCGTTCTCGGCGCCAATGATGGTCTTGTCTCGACTGCGAGCCTCGTCGTCGGCGTCGCGGCCGCAGGCTCCGGCAAGCCCGAGGTCATGATCGCCGGGCTGGCCGGGCTTATGGCTGGCGCGATGTCCATGGCGGCGGGGGAGTATGTCTCGGTCAGCTCGCAAACTGACGCCGAACAGGCGGACCTCGCCCGAGAGAGCCGTGAGCTCGAGGAAACGCCCGAGGCCGAGCTCGAGGAACTAACCCGGATTTATGTTGAAAGGGGGCTGGACCGCGACCTGGCGGAAAAGGTTGCCGTGCAACTGACTGAACGTGACGCGCTCGGATCGCATGCGCGCGACGAGCTCGGCATTTCGGAAACCGTGACGGCCCGCCCTATCCAGGCGGCTCTGGTGTCCGCACTGACCTTCGCAGCTGGGGCGGTGCTACCTCTGATCGTCGTGCTGCTGGTCTCGGAGGCGCAGATCGCTTCCCTGGTGGCGGGATCGACGATCTTCGGCCTTGCGGTTCTTGGCGGATTGGGCGCTTCGGCCGGCGGCGCAGGCGTCGTCCGTGGGGCCGCGCGGGTCACGCTATGGGGAGCGCTTGCAATGGCGGCGACAGCCGGGGTCGGTGCGCTGTTCGGGGTCGCCGTAGGCTAGGAGTCAATGGGGTGTACCCTAACCCCGCTCCGGCTGCTTGTTGCGGCATCGCTCGTCAACATCGCGCTGAAGATCGTCTTTACCCCGATGCTCGGTGCCGTCGGGCTTGCCCTTGCGACATCAGTGGGCATCACGGTCTACGCGACGCTGCTCTACCGGGAAAACCGGGTCCGTGGTTTCCTCACGGGGCCCGCGCCGATACCGGCGGGCGCTCTCGTCGCAACGGGGGTCGGATTGGGCCTGTTTGTCTTGTGGTCACGCGATGCCGTCCTGCGCGCCATCGAGTATCTGACGCCAGGTCTGGGATTGCCGGTCGCGTTGCTGATGCTGGTGATCGCGATTCTGGCGGTTCACGGCTCGGTGAGTGCTATGGTTATCGGGCGCCGCACGATTGAAAAAATGGGCGCACCGGGGGAATAGCTCTGACACTCCCGCTATGAAAACTCGCCCACAATCGGATCATGCGCGAAATGTTCAGCGCTCATCTTGAGCACAGCGCAAAAAATCATGCGGACCAGTTCACAGGTCAAACCCATAGCCGTGACCGCTCCAATCCGATTTATTGATTGATGGTTAAATCCCCTGTCGTCTTCCCAGCAGCTAGCGCCTCTACGAACCACTGCTGTTTACGACTGCGGCCTGACCAAGTGAGCGACGGGTTCTCAGGATGCCGGTAACTTGCCGCGGCAGGCGCGCGGGAGGATTTCATCTCAGTGCCGACAAGTTCGGCCAGGGAGTAGCCGAGGTCTCGGGCGAGATATTCCACCTTGGAGCAGGCTTCCGCCTTCTGCCGATCTTGATAGGTGGAGATCGCCTTGGCGACGTAGTTGAGGCATTTTCTTCAGCTCGCCGAGCGACAGTGCCTCGAGATCGTAATCAGCCATTGATGCGGTCCGTGTCCTGAATGATCCGGCATCGATAGCTCGTCGCGGCAGGGGGCCGCAACTCACGGAAGGCTGGGGCAGGGGTGGCAAAGGCTGTTGATCGCCGTTGTCGCCAGTGAGGTGGTGAACTGGGGGTCAGGCAGTCCCGATTGGCAAGATGACAGGGACTGGCATGGGCTCCCCGCGCCTCTCTGGCCTCTGGTCCATCCCTTCGACTGACAATCCCCTAATCCCGTTCGGCCTCCTGCGCGCAACCCCGCGTCAGCCCGGGCCGTGTTGGCCGCCTGTGGCGTCCTGCCCGCTCCACCCCGGTCCTCTGGGGGTTTCCGGTGTCCGTTCCGTCCACCGTGCACGCGTCACCCGACGGGCTTTTTCCGGGTCTTGTCGAAGGGACGGTCCCGAAGACAGGAAGCACAGGAGCTAATCATGCAAAACATCGTCATCCTCGCCGGCAACATCGGTCAGAAACCCGAAACCCGCACCACTCAGGGCGGCACCAACATCACCAACTTCAGCCTCGCCACCTCCCGCCCCCGCCTCTCGGAAGGTCGCGTCCTGCGCGACGAGAACGGCTACCGTGTCATGGACACCGAATGGCACCGCATCACCTGCTTCAACGGTCTCGGCAAGACGGTCGCGGAGCATTGCGAAAAGGGCATGAAAGTCCTTGTCCACGGCCGCATCCATTACAGCAAGTGGATCGACAGCATGGGCAACGACCGCTACGGCTGCGAGATCATCGCCGAGAAGGTCGACTTTCTGAGCCGCCCGAAGTCGGCTGAGAACGAAAACCCCGAGCTGGTCGACCGCGACGACGAGATCCCGTTCTGAGGAACGGGGTCTCCCCCTCGGGCCCGGCGGGGCAACCCGCCGGGTTCGCGGCACTGCCGCAAGGCAGCTTCGAGCCCGACCCAGTCATTGTGATTTTGTGCTGCGCGCGCACGCAGCACGAAGAATGCGGCACGAGCGAAAGAACCTTCGCTGCGGCGCAGCGAGACAAGCGGTCATTTATGCAGAGCGCGGCATAGATTGGAGCGCGGATTTACAGGTTGCGGGACAAAACCGCCAACCGGACGGCACCAATGAATGTCCTCTTCGCGGCAAAATAGAATTTGTATCTGAGGCAACAAATGCCCGGCGACCATTGGCCGCCGGGCACTCGATAAAGGCACTCGTTACTTACTTGATTGCCAGAATGTCGAAGTTACTGACGTTGGCGACCACGCCGTCGTCCCAACCGCCCTCGACCAGAACCGACGCTTTTTCGTTCAGAAGCCCGGCAACCTGCCCAGCAAAGTGTGCCTCGCGACCTGAGTTGTCGGCGAAGATGTCAAAGATTGCGAAGTTGTTTTCGTCAATCTGCAAAGCCGCCCAGAACAGCGTCTTTGGCTCTGTATCGGCCACGATCGGGCCAGCCGCCGTCAACAATGCAGCCAGATTATCGGCCTGTCCTGGAGCCGCTTCGAGCCGGATATATGTTGCAGTTGTGGCACTGTAGAGATCAACCGGTGCTTTGGCTGACAGAACGTCCGAGTTGTTGATGTTGGCGACAACTCCAGCATCCCAACCGCCGTCCACTAATGTGTCTGCGTTTCCATTCAGTGCGCCTGCGACAGCACCTGAAAAATGGGCATTGCGGGCAGCTTCATCCTCAAAGACATCGAAGATCGCTAGGCTGTCGCCTGCTTGCAAAGCAAACCAGAGTTTGGTGCCGGGCTCGGTTTCTGCGACCAGTGGGGCAGCACCTGCAAGAAACTCGGCAAATGCGTCGGTCTGGCCGGATGCGGCGGGCATTTCGATAAAGCTGGCAGTGTGATCGTTCATGACGTTTTCCTGTGCGTTTGCGGAAGTTGTTGCAGAAATCAAAGCGAGTGCTGAGATGGTGTGAAGGATTATGGATTTCATTGGTCTTCTCCTGAGTTTGGGTTCATCGTTCGTTTTCGATGAGCCCTTGTCCCATGTGCCACCCTCATGACTCCAATCTTGAAGTCCTATACTTCGATAGGCATTGACTATGATTGATGCGCGGTTGAGGTTGCGTATGAGGAGGACGTCATGGAAATGAATCAGGTCCGCTACTTTTTGGCGGTTTGCGAGCATCGCAATTTCACCCATGCCGCGAGTGCTTCCAACGTATCGCAACCCTCGCTTACGGCGGCGATCAAAAAACTTGAGGACGAATTGGGCGATGCATTGTTCATCCGAGATCGTGCTGGCTGCCGCCTGACAGCGCTTGGTAAGCTTATGCAGCCAAGATTGGAACGTATGCAGTCTGAGGCAAGGGAGGCAAAAGCCGAGGCTGTCCGACATACGCGGCTAGAAAGAGTCCCGATTAGCATCGGAATAGGTGAAACGATAGGCCATGCCAAAGTCTCGGAGGCCGTCGAACGGTTTCGTCAACGCGTGCCGCAAGCCGAGATAGAACTGATCGTCGACGCAAACGACACTTTGTTGGCGGGACTTCGCGAGGGAGAATTTGATCTCGTGATATCAACAGTAGAGGTCAGTGAGGAGCTTTATCGCATAGACCCACTCTATCAAGAGGCCTATCGTGTGGTTGTGGCGAAAGGTCATCCCCTGTCTGAGTTGCCGGCCGTATCGCTTGCTGATTTGGCAGATACAACCATGTTGGATCGCCCAAATTGTGAAATGCGAGAGGCATTGCATGGGGCGTGCACGGACCATGGTCATACGCTCTATGCGGCATACCGGTCAAACCGCGTGGACTGGTTGGTCGAGCTCGCGCGGCGAGGCTCGGGGGCCGTTATCCTTCCCGAAACGTCGATCCCTGACCATGACAATCTCGTCTCACTTCCGATAGCCGACATGGAAATTGCAAGAGATGTGGCAGCGCTTCGTTTCCGCCATCAGGCTTCTCGCTCAGAAACAAACGAACTGGTGCGGGAGTTTTCGCGGAACTGAGCTTTGTAAAGAGCGGACATTGGCGCTTCGTGCAGCATCGGTCAAAGTGGGCTCCTTGCGGCCCGATGCGTTCGCAGAAACACCGCTTGGCAGCGACTTCGGGCACCAGCCGTTCAATAGGATGCTATGCTATTGTCGTCTGCGCTGTGCTGATGTCTGGGTTTGGAGGGAGGATTGGAGGGCATATTATGCCAAGAGTGCAACTTCCTGCAGTTACCCCAAAACACAAAGCCTGGAACAAGGGTCGGATCATCGGCCAAAAACGTCCCCTTCTTCCCAAACAAGTGTGGGCCATCCGGGCGCGGCTTGAACTTTCGGGTTATCTTCGTGACCTTGCGCTGTTCAACGTTGCGATTGATAGCAAGCTGCGCGGCTGTGATCTGGTAAAACTCGCCGTGGCCGATTTGGTCAAAGATGACCGCGTTCGCGAACGCGTTTCAATAGTCCAGAGTAAAACCAAGAAACCCGTTCAGTTCGAAATCACTGAAAACACAAGAGATACCGTCATTGCGTGGGTGCGATCTCCTGAGATGATCGGGTGCCGGTTCATGTTTCCGAGCCGTTTCCACGACCGCCCGCATATCTCAACACGTCAATATGGTCGACTTGTTCGTGACTGGGTTACAGCGATTGGCCTGGAACCCAGCGGATACGGAACACACTCGATGCGCCGAACCAAAGCTGCGGAGATTTACCGCAAGACGGGGAACCTCCGCGCCGTACAACTTTTGTTAGGCCATACGAAGGTCGATAGCACAGTGCGTTATCTGGGCGTTGAGCTGGAAGATGCGCTAAGCATTGCTGAACGGATCGACATCTGAACGAAGTTGGCGTGCGGCTATTGCCGTTCGCCAATCAAGACCAGGCCTTCATGGTTCCCGCAGCGGTCGGCAGGACTGAGCCCATGTTGCAAGATTTCTGCTTCGCAGCGAACTTCGGCTATCAGGAGACGGTCAAAAACCTTCAACAAGGTCGAGGGTTTGGAACAGGGTTTGTGACAGCGTCAATCGAGGTCGGTTGCGCCCGTTCCAAAAACGAGGGTTTTTTGGAGCGGTATATGTGTGTCGGGTAACTAAGAGCCCGATCAGAAGTGAATTGTGTCAGAACAGTCAGTTGTGATTCCGTATGTTTGGGCAACTGAACGGGGGTCACGATGGCTTGGACGGAACTCACTCGCCGCCGATATGAGCCCAATTCTGGCGGTTATTCTAGCGATGTCACGGACGCGGAATGGTCGGTCATTGGCCCGTTGCTACCCGGCCGTAACCGACTGGGCCGACCACGCCCGGTCGAACTTCGACAAATCTGGGATGCGATCCAGTTTATCGCGGCAACGGGCTGCGCGCATCGCCGGTTCCAGCATGACCACGTAAGCAGCTGAAACGAGTCGATAGGTTAACGCAATGCTTGACTTGAGTTCGCGATTTTCGATAAGTACGTCGTAAGTAGTTGTAATCCTACTCTTGGCCTCATGAGGTTCTCATATGAACACCTTTACTCGTTTCTTTGCCACCGCTTTCGTTGCATTTGCAGGATCCTTTTCGGCAGCGCACGCCGCAACGCTTGACTTCTCCGCGTCAGGAAGCTGCGCCGGTGGGCCTGGCGTGACCTTTGCAATCCTCACAAACAGTAATTGTTTCTTGGCGCCAACACCCAATAATACAAATGGCCTGTCCCTTTTGAGCAATACGTCATCTTCCTCCCGAGTCCGCGCGGATTTTACGGACCTTGCTTCGTTTGTTTCGGTCGACCTAGGCGATTTTGGTTCTGATACAGATACGGTTTTCATCTCAGCTTATGACAGCATTGGCACGTTGTTGGGCACCCAAAGTGCGAGCATCGTTGGGAGAGCAATGAAAACGGTTTCAGTGGCGTCAGCGGATATTTCGTATGCGATATTCGGTTCAAGTTTCGATGTCGGATTTATCGCTGCGGACAACTTCAAATTTACCACACAGGTATCTGCCGTTCCGCTTCCAGCGGGTGGAGCATTGCTTTTGACGGGTCTGGGTGCGTTTGCGCTGGCACGTCGCCGCAAGTCGTAATCACGTACTTTTCGCTAATCAAGGTTTGGAATGGCTGCCCTAGTGGGCGGCCTTTGGGTACGAGTCCGAAGAGTCCGCACCGCCGCCGCTTGCCAGCATGGCAGCGAAGGTCCGCTGCGATGAAGGAAACGGCCAAAACTCATACGTTACTGTCACCGGCGATAACCACCGTTTGTTGAACCGTTCACCAGACCGGACATTGGTGCACGTGCAGCGAAGGTCTGGAAAGTCCCGCCCTCTGTCAATTCGTGCAAGATGCGGCGAAGGGTCGGTCTGAAACCCACTGACGTCGGCATCAATGAATGGCTGCTTCCGCGACTTGGGCTGCATCGCAGCATGAAATCTGCTGCAACTGCGAGGAAATGCTGCGTTAGCAATAGCCGCGCGTGCATAAGGCCGCTTAGTCCGCATTGCGGCCGATCATGCCAAGCTTTCGAGAGTGAGAGGAGTGCCGGTTTCCCGGTGACGGGTTGAAGGCTGGGAGAGTGGCTTCCAGCGCCTGTCACGGAGGAATAGCCAATGGGCATTGTGGAAGTTTTGGACCCTGTGCAGCCCGCACGGACGGGTGGCTACAAGGTGGATGTGAGCCGGGGTGAGCGGAACGGGCGGGTGTCGTCCGAATGGTTCAACCGGCCCGATGACGAGCGGTATCTGTCGCTCGACGATCTTTGGGCTTCGGTGAAGGGCCGTTCCGAGCGCAGCCGCAGCCGGGTGGTGCAGACCGCCGATATCCGGGTCGAGGCTGCTCGGGACACCGCCGACCGGCTGCATCTTGTGCTGCCGAAGGCGCAGGAACCGGTGGCCCCGACCCACTGGGCCTTTAGTCAACTCGCGAGTCTCGTCGGCGCGCCGGCCTCTTACCTGCGGCAGCTGCCCGCGCCGTTGGCGGGGATCAACCTGCAATACGGTCTGACCAATCACCGCGCCGAACAGGTCAAGACCTTCGAGACCGAGGATGGCCGCACGGAACTGCGTGCTGTCACTGGCCCCGACTATGGCCGCATCCATGATCACGAGTTGGTTGAAGCGGTGCAGCGGATTGCAGGCAATGGCACGGGCGATACGCGCTGGAAGGTGCCGGGAGTGCTCGACTGGTCGACCGGGGTCTACAACCCCGATGTCGAAATCAGCCGCGACACAACCACGCTTTATGCCTCGGATCGCGATGTCTTCCTGTTCCTGGTGGATGATCGCAACCCGATCGAGGCGGGCAAGCTGCCTGACGGCTCTCCTGATCTCTACTTTCGGGGCTTCTACTGCTGGAACTCCGAGGTGGGCGCAAAAACCCTCGGCATGGCGAGTTTCTACCTGCGGGCAGTGTGCCAGAACCGCAACCTCTGGGGCGTCGAGGATTTTCAGGAGATCCGGATCCGCCACTCGAAATACGCGGCCTCGCGCTTTGCCCATGAGGCGGCCCCGGCGCTGACGCGGTTCGCCAATTCCTCGCCGCAGGGCTTCCTGAACGGCATCAAGGCCGCGCGGCAGCAGATCGTGGCACGGACCGACGAGGATCGCGCGGATTTCCTCCGCAAGCGCGGCTTCTCAAAAGCCGAGTCTGGCAAGATCATCGAGAAGGTACTGATGGAAGAGGGCCGCCCGCCCGAGAGCATCTTCGACTTCGTGCAGGGCATCACGCGGCTGGCGCGCGACAAGACCCAGCAGGATGCACGGCTCGACATGGAGGGGCGCGCCAAGAAGCTCCTCGACCGGGTGGGGTGACCTGAGTTGGGGCGCCTCGCTGGCGCCCCACTGAAATCGCCGTGAAGAGCCCATTTCGCCAGATGCTGTGCAGCAGACGGGTGGACGTTTCCGGCTAACTTCCCATAAACCGCCGTCTTGCCTCTACGGCTATGTTGTAGCGTTGCTGCAGGTCGGCGATCAAGGCCATTGCAACGCGTTTGGCGTCATCGCCCTCCGCTTCCCTGTAGCTTTGCTTCGCTGCCTCCAGCAGCTTCTTGATCTTGAATTCCTCGGGCAGTGTGCCTGCTTCGGCCATTATGCGGACCGCCACCGCTGTCGCCATGTCGGTAAACGCCTCACCCGAGCGGTCGGGCAGCGGTTTCCCCTCGCCTTCAAGGCCGCGTAATTTGCCCTCTGCGAGGGCTTTCAGGATTTGCCGTTCCACGAGCCGGTTAAGAGACTGGGTCATGCTGTATTGCTTTCTTCTTCCTGATGCCGCCGAGGCGACTATAGCTTAGAAACAAAACCAACTTTGGAAGTTCTGCGCCGAACGGCGGAAAAGTTCGCTTTGCCGACATAAGTTTTCATCATCCGCTGCCCCTTCGAGGAAGAGGGCGGGGGTTTGGTCTTTGACGGATGAGGCGGGGAGAGAAGCTTCCCGCGCCGTTGGAGATATTGCCATGTTTGACCTTCCCCTGCCTATCCAGCCGAGCCCGCGTCCGATGTGCCCTGTTCCAAATGGCGGGACTGTCGCTCCTGATACCAGCCTGCCTTTCGCGCTGACGCGGATGCACCGGACGCCGGCAGCCTTGATGTCGGGCACCGCTGCTCCCGTGTTGGTTGAGCGTTTTGCGACCTTGGCCGATGCTATGCAGGGGGCGTTTGAGCAGGCAGAGGACAACGGCTCCGATGCAGCGCCGCAGCTTCTGGCCATCCTTGATTGCGACCAGCGCCTGGTTCTTGCCGGGGCCGCCAGTCATGGCGCTGTGGCTTGGTGCCAGCCTGTCGCCAATGCTCTTGAGGCGCGGGCCGTCGTGACCGAGGCGGTTCAGCTGCGCGCCCAAGCTGGCCGCGCCATTGATTGGCACGAGCCTGAACTGGCGCAGCGACTGCGTTACCGTGCCGATCTGCTGGATGCGCGTCTGGTCGACCCGCTCTGGCGCGCCTTTGCCGCTCGCGCGCTGCAGATCGCGGCGTGACGCTCAAGAGACAGAGGAGGGCTGGGAAGGGTTTGAGCCTTCGGGGGGCAGAGGAGTGCGCCACCCGGGGGGTCTGACCTGTCCTCACCGAACGGAGATATCCATGACCCAGACTGAACCCACTCTGGCCGCACCGCTGCGGCCTTCCACCGTCGATTTCGGGGCGATCCTTGCCGCGCATGCCGAACGCACCGCCCGGACCCTCGCCCTGCGCCCGGGCAACAAGGACCGCCTGTACGATGGCCTCATGGCCGCCAGCATCACCCATGTCACCGTGACCTTCGACGGGGCCGGCGACAGCGGCCAGATCGAAAGTATCGGCGCCTGGGCGGGCGAGACGGCTGTCGACTTCCCCGCGACTGAAATCCCCTATGCCGCGCTGACGTGGGATGATCCCGAGGTCGAGATGCGCAGCCTATCACTGGAGGATGTTGTCGAGCAGCTCACCTACGACTTCCTGTCTGACACACATGGCGGTTGGGAAAACAACGACGGCGCCTGGGGCGAATTCTGCTTCGACGCCGCGGCCCGCTGCATCCACCTCGAGTTCAACGAACGGTTCACGTCGTCCGAACTCTTCACCCATGATTTCTGAGGGGGTTGCGATGGCACATCCCTATCACCACGCCCTGTCCTCGGTGAAGAAGTGGGGCGGTACGGTCGACGATTTCATCGCGGTACATACATGGTTCGACCAGAGCAAGGAGATCACCGCTGATTTTCGGCACCGGGCCCTGCGGCACCATGCCTTATCCTGACTCTATGGAAGCGTCTTATTCCTGTGCATGGTGCGGGTTATTCGGAACCTTGGGATTGAGAGATGAGCCAGCCCCGGCCCGCTCTCCACCAAAAGGGCCGTAGGGACGGGGCTGGCGGCGTTTCGGTTTGAGCGCGACTGGAGTCGCGGGCGTCGTTTGCGGGACGCGAACGTCTTTGGAGGACGGATGGTGCAGCTTTATTTCACCGACGGATCGGCGCTGCACGCGCCAGTTTCGGTCGAAGGCGTTCCGGTCGATCTTTCCGCGTCCTTGACCGAGGCCGCTGGCAGGATCGGCCTGATGGATGGCATGCCGTTTTTTCTGGATCGGGACGGAAGCTACTTGCATGACGTGAACCGGTTCTTTCGCGCCTGTCCGACCATGGGGGTGCGTTCGCGGCACAGTTTGCGCGCCTACGCCCATGACATCTTCGTCTGGATGCGGTTTCTGGAAGAACGGCGTGGTGGCAAGCAGCTTTGGCGTGCCGATTACAACGATGTCATCGCGTTTCACCATGCACGGCGTTTGTCGGATGCACCGTTCCAGATTTCGGCATCCAGCTGGAACAGGGCGATCGCGGCGCTCGACAAACTGTATCGGTGGGCGCTCGAAGAAGGCCTGATCGCATCCTCGCCGTTTCGATACGACCTGTCCTTTCGTCATGGGCAAGGGCGGGGAGCGCCCAAGGTGGTTGAGGGCAACAGGGCGCGGGAACGTGCCGCGCGCCCACATAACATGCAATTCGTCGATATCGGGCGCTACCTCGAATTCCGGGATATCGGCCTGAGGGGCAGACTGCCGGAAGGGTCCGAGGACCGAGCCTGGCGCGGTCGCAATGGCGAGCGGAATGCCGTCTTTGCGGAACTGCTCGTCGCCACGGGGATGCGCCTCGGCGAGGCCGGTAGCCTGATCATCGACGAACTGCCTCGGTGGTCTTCCGACAGCTCGCGGATACTTCCTTTCGATCTGCCGGGCGCGATTACCAAGGGCGAGCGCCCTCGTCGTGTTCGTTTGCCGCGCCGTGTGCTCAAGCTGATCGGGGATTATTGCGATATCGAGCGCCATGTTGCCGTCGCCAAGGCGCCGCCTCGTCCGGTCGTCCCCTTCGTAATATCACCCGATGGCCGCAGCGCCATCGATGGCAGTGGCCGGCGCATCGCGCTGACCAGGCTCCGTCCGCAAGATCGGCAACGGCTGCTGCGATCGACGGATGGGATGGATGAACACGCATCGCTCTGGCTCACGGAGCGCGGTCAGCCCGTGTCGTCCGGAACCTGGGAGGTGGCATTTCGCAGGGCAAGCCAACGGTGCCAGGCTTTCGGCCTCGATATCACCGTCACACCGCACATGTTGCGGCACACTTTCGCGGTCAACATGCTGTCGATGCTGATCCGTGAACAGGTTGGCGCAATCTTTAACCCGACCGACGCGCACGGCGCGGCCTATCGCCAGATGCTAGGCGACCCTCTCCGCCATCTCCAACACCTCCTTGGCCACGCGAACATCACCAGCACCTACATCTATCTCGACAGCCTTGCCGAGGCGCAGGAACTCGTCGACGCAGCAGCGGACCGCTGGACTGCCGAACTCATGGCGGATGACCGATGACCGGCAGATCTGGCGTCGCTCATCCCCGCCCGGGACGGAGGGCGAGCTTTCCTGACAATCTTCCCGATCCCGGCCCCGCCGCCGCTATTGCCATCGCCGCGGGCCGTTTCGAGATTACCCTGGCCGGACGGACCGCGACGATGGACCTGACGCGTTTGCCGGGTCGGGCTTCGCTTGCGCGCTCCTTCACGCAGGCACTCTGGCAGGCGTGTCAGGTCGGTGGCCCGGCGGGAACCGTCCGCACCGCCATGTCACTGACCGAAGCCGTGCATCGGTTCTGGCGCTATCTCGATGCGACAGGGTCATCTGTACATGCGCTTGCCGATATGGATGTCACCACCATCGAAGGCTTCGACGCCTGGATGGATGAGCGCGGGCAGCATCCCAACCATCGCCGACACCAGATGGGAGATGTAGTGATGCTGCTGCGGTTGGCGGATGCGGGAGAACCAGGCCGCCTTTCCGAAGAAGCTTCCCGCCGATTGTTCTATGTCAGCACGCGCCCGGGTGTTCCGCCGCGCCCGCGCGATGCCTACGGCGACAATGTCAGGGCGGCCCTGAAGGCGGCCACGCGCGCGGATGTCGCCGCGATCGTCCAGCGATTTCGGCCGGTGCTTGCGCAAGAGTGCGAGACACGCATCGACCGGTTGGAGATGGACGCCTTCGCCGAGATCGACCGTTTCGGTTTCATTACCGTCAAGCACGACCTTTTTCGTCAACTCTACGGGGCACGGAACTATGCAGGGATTTCGAATGAGGGGCTGAGCGACAGGATGCATGGCACACGGCATCTGCTCCTTGGCGATCTGATTGCTCTTTTCGTTCTGCTGTCGCTGGAGACCGGTCTCGAGATCGAGGCGATCAAGACCCTGCGTGCCGACTGCCTCAAGAACCCGTCCAGCGGATATGTCGAGATCGAGTATTGCAAGCGCCGCGCCCGTCACGCCGAATGGAAGCGGCTCCGGGTTCGGGACGGCGGCTCAGGTACCCCGGGCGGCCTGCTGCGCCTGGCAATTCAGTGGACCGCGACAGCGCGTCGCCATCTCGGGAGTGAACAACTTTTCACGTATTACTGCCGCGGCCGCCTGACCGATGTCGTTCTGCCGATGCAATCCGCTAGAAAGGTCTGGGTCAAACATCACGGGTTGCAGGATGATGACGGGAAGCCGTTGAAGCTCTGCCTCTCGCGTTTGCGCAAGACACACAAATCTGCGTGGTATCGCAAGACCGGCGGTCAGCTGCGCCGGTTTGCTGTTGGACATACCGTCGAGGTTGCCGCGAACCACTATGGGGACATTCCCGCCTTGCGGCCGATCCACGAAGCTACCATCGCCGAGGCGCTGATGGACGCTGTCGAAGATGCCTTGCAACCTACCGTGCTGACCCCGGAGGCCGAGGCCAAAGTCTTGGCAGCTCCGTCTTCGGCACAGCCCGGTTTTCCGGAGGGCTTGGCGACCGATGTTCCGGCAATGCTGGCAGGCGAACAGGATGTATGGCTGGCAAGCTGTTCCGGCTTCTACAGCAGCCCGTTCGCCACGTCGGGAGAGGCCTGCCCGGTGCCGTTCTGGGGCTGCCTCGAATGCCGCAACGGCGTCATCACCACCCGCAAGCTTCCCGCGCTGATGGCGTTTCTGGATTTCGTGGTGGACCAGCGCAAGGTTTTGTCCGAAGCAGATTGGCAGGCGAAGTTTGGGAGGGCCCACCACAGGATCGTCGCGCAGATATTGCCGCAATTCTCTGAGCCCGATCTAGCCGCCGCGCGTGCCCTCGCAGCCAGTCAATCGGCACAGATCTACCTTCCCCCGGAGGCGGGTCTCGCATGAGAGCAAATCCAGACTTCACGACCGCAAGGCCATCGCTGCCATCGGCAATCCATCCCGACGACACCGACATCCTCGCAGGCAGACCGCTCAGACCGGGATCGGAGCGGTCGATGCTGTCCCGCTTCGGCGACGATGTCTGGGATCTCAGTCCGGCGATGTTTCGCGCCAACGCGCGTCCAGCCGCGTTTCGTGTGGATTTCGGGGCCATTGCAGACCCCGCGCTTCGACGGCTCGCCAAGGAGTATATGCTTGCCCGCCTTCAGGCGCCGCTGCGCAGCTACCGGGGCCCGTGCGGCCCCTCGACCGCCAAGGGCACATTGCTGTTCCTGCGCCATTTCGGAGAGTTCCTGCACGATCGTATCGGTTCCGTCGAACTGGCGCGCGTCGACCAGCAAGTGCTGGACGCGTATCTGGCGCATCTGGGGGCAGATGGCGCACGTTCATCGCAACAGATCCGCCTCTATGTCGATGTCCCCATCGACCTCCATCATTTCGGGCCATGGGTGACCGGGGGCGGCATTCCCTTCCTGCCTTGGGGTGGGCGCACGGCAAGCAATGTCAGCGGTCGGAGCCGGACGAGCTCGGAGAACACCACGCCGCGCATCCCCGAACCGGTCATCGGCGCGTTGCTCCACTGGTCGATGCGATACGTCGATGTCTTCGCCCCGGATATCCTCGCGGCGCGCGAAGAACTGGATCGCCTTGAAGCCCGTGCTGCCCAGATCATTGCCGAGGATGCGCGCCAGACCCGCCACGAACGGTTTCGCTACCGTCTTCGTACCTGGCTCGAGGCCCGACGGGCGGAAGGGCGGGGCGTGCCAATCTGGGAGCGCCGTCCAAACACCACCCGCGGTGGCCCCGATGTTAAGGAAGGCAACGCGTATAATTTCAGGCTGATGTGCCTTCAGATCGGCTGTCCTCAAACGGGGAACCTCAGTAGTTCCACCGCGACCGTGAGGATGCTGGACCAGATGGCGGGTGAGATGGGAACAGAGGTCGGCGGCATGGATACCCCGATCAGCCTCGATCCCGATACCGGCCTGCCCTGGCGGGAGCGTTTCGACACGGACAGCCTGCCACATGAAGAGCAGATGCTGCAGGCGGCCTGTTACATCGTTTGTGCCTACTTGACGGGAATGCGCGACAGCGAGTTGCAGGACATGGAGCCGGGCTGCGTTTCGATTGAGCGCAGTGCCGACAACCTGATCGAGCGCTATCGCGTGCGCAGCACCGTCTACAAACATCGCGAGGCGGCGGGTGTTTCCGCCGACTGGATCACCATCGCGCCGGTCGCCCGTGCCGTCGAGGCCATGGAAGCCTTGTCGTGTCGTGCACGCGGCGACCGTGATCTTCGATCCCTCTGGGTCTCGCTGAAGCCATGGGACTGGACCGCGGACTACTTGGCCGCGCAAGCGTCGCCGATCATCAAGATGTTTCGCGACGGTCTGGATGCGCGGGTCCCAAACCCGCCAGCCATTCCACATGTCGACGGACGCCCATGGCATTTCAGCACTCGGCAGTTCCGGCGCACTATCGCATGGTACATCGCGAACCGCCCCTTTGGCGTGATTGCCGGAAAGATCCAGTACAAGCATGCCTCCGTGGCGATGTTCGAGGGCTATGCCGGCGCGCCGCACGGAGATTTTCGCCGTGCGGTCGAGCAGGAACGGGCGCTTGGCCAATTGGACGATGTGGTCGCCTATTATGAGGCATACCTGCAGGGTGACGAGCCCGGCGGCCCGGCATCGTCCCGTCTCAAGCTGGAGTTCGACAACGTCCGGGACACCCTCGGTGATCTGCCTGGGCGCATCCTCGACCAGAAACGCCTGCGAACGATGCTGGCGCATCTTGGAAAGACGCTGCATGTCGGATTTCTGAACGATTGCTTCTTCGATCCCGCCAGCGCCCTTTGCCTGCGGCCTGACGACAGGCCGCAGGCTCCGGTGATTTCGCGCTGCAGCCCGGACCGCTGCCCCAATTCCTGTCTGACCTCGCGCCACGTTACGCCCTGGCGGGCTTCGATCGAGGACGGCGAACGTCTCCTGCAGGGCAACACCCTGTCGGCGCTTCAGAAGGTCGCAATCGCGCAGGACAATGATCGAAAGCGCCGATTGATCGCGCACCTGGAGGACCCGAAGGTATGACACGGCCCGTCAGTCAGAAGACCGAAGACGTTTTGCGCGTCGCAATGAAGCGCCTGCTCGAAGGAACCTCAGAGAATACCGACGGGCGCCTCACCGTTGCCAATCTCGCGCGCGAGGCCGGCGTCAGCCGCGCAACGGCCAACCGGGCCACGGCCGTCCTTGGCGAATTTCGTGCGGCGGAGGCGCGGTTTCGCGCAGGATCAGCTGCGGGATTGAAGGCCCGTATCCGCGAACTTGAAGACGAGCTGCGGGCCGCACGCGGTGGCGAGATGGCCGAGCTGCACGCGACCGTCAAAACCCTGGCGCAACAAATCCAGATCCTCGCACTGCAGGGTGAAGAACAACGCCACCTGATCGCGGTTCTTGAAGAGCAGATCGCGCGGGCTGACCCGAATGTCCTGCCGTTCAGGCCGCCGTCCCAGGGCGGCACCTGAGGTCACGATCAGAAAGAGAAAGAGGTGAGCTGGGTGGGGGTGAAACAGGGATGAGAAGAGAGGGAGCCCCCATGAACTGTCTCACCCATGCCGCACAGGAAAACCTCAATGAAGGCAGGAGGTTTTCAGAAAGAGACAGCTTGACTGTCCAGATAACATGCGGAGGGCATCTTCATGGCCGAGACGATTTTCGGTCCCACCCTCACACTCTCGACCGGGCGCATCATTCCGACCCGTCGGGTGGGCGAGCAGCACGTGAAGGAAGACCTCGGCTTCATCCCGAGCTTCGCCGACTGGGTGAAGGCCATCCGGCCCGAGCCGTGGATGGGCCGGGCCGAGCGGATCGAGGCATTGGTCGATCCGCATCTCGCCTCGCCCGTGGTCGAGGTCGCCTGACATGACCGACCCGGCCTATCATCGCCTCGGCCTGCCGGTGACCGCTTCGCCTTACGCCGTCCTGCGCGCAGCGGTCCGGGCGCTTCATCCCGACACGCGCGCCGTGCGCGGCTTCCGGACGTCGCGCAAGCGCTTCTACCAGCAGATGCTCTGCGCCCATGCCGCGCGACAGGCGGCGGGCGACCAGCCAAACGGCTGATTACCCCCAACCACCCCTTCATTCCAACACAACGCCCGGCCGCCCGGCCGGGTTTTCCCCATTCAGGAGGTCCCAATGGCAGATTACTTCACCCATTTCTCGTGCTTGCTCGACGTCGGTACCCCCGTCAAGGCCGCCCGCGCGCTCGCCCTGTTCCAGAGCTTGCGCGAAGCCGATCAGGATGCCGAGGACCCGGAGGTTGCAGGCTTCGACCTCGTGCGCCAGGATGCGCCCGAGGGCAGCACCCTCTGGATCCATGATGACGACCACGGCGATGTCGAAGCCGTCATCCGCTTCGTCCTGCGCCTCGCGGAAGAATTCGATCTCACCGGCCTCTGGGGGTTCCAGTATGCCCTGACCTGCTCCCGGCCGCGCCTCGACGCCTTTGGCGGTGGCGCGCATGTCATCGATCTCGGTGCCCGCAAATCCATCGGCTGGACAAGCAGCCAGGAGTGGCTCGCCGCCGCGCTGAACGGGGAGGAGGTCGATGCCTGAGGTGATCTGCACAACAGTCTACCAGTTCCCTGAACTCTCCGACGTCGCCAAGGAAAAAGCGCGCAGCTGGTATCGCGAGCTTGGGCCTCACGACGATTGGTGGGACGCGGTTTACGAGGACTTCGAGCGGGTCTGCGAGATCCTCGGCATCCGGCTCAAAACCACCCCCGTGCGGCTGATGGGCGGCGGGACGCGGGCCAAGCCCTGCATTTGGTTCTCCGGGTTCTGGAGTCAGGGCGACGGGGCCTGCTTCGAAGGCTACCTTAGCCATGCCAAGGGTGCGGCCGCGCGCATCCGCGACTACGCGCCCCAAGACGCGACGCTCCATGGCATCGTCGACCGGCTGCAGACCATCCAGCGGCGGAACTTTTACCAGCTCGCGGCCGAGGTCAGCCATCGCGGGCGCTACTACCATGAATACACGATGTCCGTTGACGTTACGCGGGACAGCCCGACCTGGCAGCCGCCGACCGAAGACGCCGAGGAGATCGTGACCGAGGCGCTGCGTGATCTGGCGCGCTGGCTCTACCGCCAGCTTCAGGCTGAATACGACCACCTCACCTCGGACGAGGCCATAGAGGAGGGGATCATCGTCAACGAGTACACCTTCACCGAAGAAGGGCGCCGGTTCGGGTGAGAGCGCGGGTAGTTCATTTGATCTTTACAATGAGGCCATATGATCTATATTCAGCCCAATGGAGGACGCCATGTACGTTGCTGAGAAAATCCGAGAACCCGCACAGGTTAACGCCGTCGCATTGAAGGCTTATGCGCGCGTGGTCGATGCCTGGGGCCTCAACCTGAACGAAGCAGCTGGCCTTGCCGATATGACGGTGAGCACATGGAAGCGCGCCAAGAAGCCGGACTTTGCAGGAGAACTGACCAAGGATCAACTGCTGCGGCTCAGTGCGGTGATCGGCATCTACAAATCGCTCGAACTCTACTTCTCCGAGCCGCTCGCGCGAAGCTGGTTCACCCGACCGAATACAGGGCCGCTGTTCGGGGGTAGCCGTCCGGTTGACATCGCCATCGACGGGGGCTTGCCGCAGATCCTCGCGGTGCGGACCTATCTCGATGCGTTGCGTGGTGGGGCATGAAGCAGACCGAGGTTTCCGATCGTGGTCTCGTTCGTCTCCTGCCAGCCACCTACCACAAGCCACCGTCCTTGCGGGGTCTCGTTGATACCGAAGACGAAATGGAGATCCTGGCGAAGATCGAGGGCCTGACCAGCGGCCGTCTTCTGGCGGAACGTGGCCGCAACCCGCATCTGGACCCACGCGAGCTGGCCTGGCAGCGCCGGAGCCGTGATTTGCGCATCTATGGCGACAGTCATGTCAACGCGGCCTTCACCTACACCCGCGCCGGGGGAAACCGCTTCAACACCGAGGAGCGCGGCGCGTGGTATTGCGCATGGGACGTGATGGTGTCCGTCAGCGAAGTGGCCTGGCACCGCACGCGCGAACTCGGCTTCACCGGCAGCTTCCATGACAGCGCCCGCTATGTGGAATTGCTGGCGGATTTCATCGGGATCTTCGATGATCTGACCGATGAGCCGGAACACCCAGCGCTGCATCCCTATCCAGCTGTCGGATATCCCGAGGGCCAAAGCCTCGCCCAGCATCTGCGCCGGGCTGGATCGCGGGGCCTGATCTACCCCTCAGTTCGGGCTCCCGCGCCGGGCGGGAATTGCCTCGTCTGCTTCGAGCCCCACGCCATCCAGAACGTCCGGCCGGGCGCGTCTTGGGATCTTGTTTGGGATGGGACACCGCACTACTCGCTTACTGCCGTCGGCTGACGAGTAATGGCGTATGCGCTTTTTTGGGGGGGGCGAAGACATGAAACCGGCAAACGGCAACAGGCCGGACGTCACGCATTTGAAGCCGTGTGACCATCAGTTGTTCTTTGAGGCTTTGGACTGAGTCCGCCGGTCTTCTGGGCTTCCTATAGACGCGCTGAGGAAGGCGACGTCTATGCCCCAAGAGACCACTATAGTTTTCTTTGATGAGGATGCTTTTCTGGCGTTATGGACGCTCCAACATCACCATTTCCAAAGAACTGAGGGACTAGCCCCAAGTGGAGGGAGATCTGAAGACTCTGGGTCGAGAGAAGGCGACGACTTGCGGTGGTTGCCGAAGGTCTCAGCGGTGTACGTCCCGGTCTGCCGCCGCGACCAGACCTTGGTCCTTCGGACAGGAGCTTGACCGAGGCTGATGTCCCAAAGTGCCCCTGCCAACCTGTAGGTTGGCAACTACGCTCGGTTTGCCAAGCCGCGGTATGCCAGAAGCTCCGGAAGGCCGGAGCCAGCCGGTGCCGTCCTCACCTATTCCCGTCGATCCACTTCGACATCAGCCCCTTGTCGCGGAAACACTCATCCGGCACGGCGCGGCGTTTGATCCGGGCGAGACGCTCGGCGAAGGCGACCTGCTTTGATGTCGGGCGGCTGTCCTGCGTGCCCGGCTTCAGCTTGGCCTGCGCGTCGATCCAGGCGCTCAAGGAGCGCCGATCTTGCTGAACCTCCCACGGCAAAAGCGTCTGGTTGCGCAGGGCCAGCGCGCGGGCGTAGGCGATCTGCTTGGGCGTCGCGGGCAGGGCGTAAGTGGTGCTTTCCATCGGGGATCTCCCTTCTTAGCGTGGCTCGTAAAATAGAACATAACAGGAACAAAAGCAAGCCACCTGCGGAAATCATGGGGTTTGAGAGGAAGAGGATGGCCGGGGAAGGTCAGGCCTGAGGGTGCCCGAAAGAGGGTGTCCGGGCCTGATCCTGTTCCTCATTCCGGAGTTTCCCGATGACCCTTCTCGCCCCCTTTGCGACCGAGCGCGCCCTTGCGCCTGTCGCCCCTATCCCGTCCCTCGATACGGCTGCTGCGATCTTGAGTGTGGCCGATGCGCTGCAGCCTGATCTGGCGCAGGGTTTCCAGATCAATGCGCTGCGCCTGCGCGTTGAGATGGAGCGCGCCTTTGGCGGCTCTGACGCGACCGGCGCCTGGGACTGGAAGCTGGCCTATGAGGCGGGCGAGGCAGCGCTGGTCCTGTTCCTGCGGAAGTTTGGCCGCGCGATGTTGGCGCGGGCGGGCTCGCCCGCAGCGCTGCTGCCGATCCTTGCCAAGGTGTCCGGCCTTTTGCCGACCCATACGCGGCGGTCCGAGGAGATGGAGCGGTTCCAGCAGTTCTCGACGCCGCTGCCCATGGGGCTGGCCGCAATGGCTGCAGCACAGATCACCGCGCGCGATTTGGTGCTGGAGCCATCGGCTGGTACCGGGCTTCTGGCGGTCCTCGCGGAACTCGCGGGCGGCAGCCTCGCGCTGAACGAGCTTGCCGACACCCGCGCTGATCTCCTCCGTCGCTTGTTTCCGGGCCGCCCCGTCACGGGCTTTGACGCAGCCCAGATCGACGATCATCTCGACGCGGATCTGCGCCCGAGCGTCATCCTGATGAACCCGCCCTTCTCGGCGGTGGCCAATGTCGATGCCCGCACCACCGAGGCGACAGCCAGGCATCTGCGCTCGGCGCTTGCGCGTCTGGTCCCCGGCGGACGGTTGGTCGCCATCACCGGTGCCCGTTTCGCGCCCGATGCGCCCGCCTGGGCTGAGACCTTCGGTCGCCTGACCGAGACCGCGCATCTGGTGTTCACAGGCGCCGTGTCAGGTGCCGCGTTTGCCAAACACGGCACGAGTTTCGAGACCCGTATCTCTGTCTTCGACAAATGCCGCGGTGGCGAGCCGGGCGGCATCACAGCCGATCTGACGCGCCCGATATCGCCTGATGTCGCGAGCCTGCTGTCGCTGATCACCACCCACGTCCCTCCGCGCCTCGTGCTGGCGCAGGTCGCACCAGCCGGGCAGGGCCTCACTTCCCCCTTCCCGGGAAATCCTGCCCGCACCACGCGCACTGCGCCTACCGGCTCTCGCACTACGCCAGCAACACCCGCCACAAACACCGCTCCGCAGATCGAGGCCGCAGACCTCGCCTATACCCTGCGCGATGCAACCGAGGACGGGGCCAGCGCGCGCCTGTCGGATGCTATTTATGAGACCTTCCGCCTGCAGGCGATCGACATCCCCGGAGCGGCACTGCACCCGACCAAGCTGGTGCAATCGGCGGCAATGGCCTCGGTCGCGCCCCCGAAACCCAGCTACCGGCCCAAGCTTCCAGCCGCCATCCTGCGCGATGGCCTTCTGTCCGACGCGCAGCTTGAGACCGTGATCTACGCGGGCGAGGCGCATGGCGCGTATCTCGCGGGGTCTTGGACTGTCGATGAAACCGGCGACATGGTCTCGGCCGCGCCCGACGATGCCGCGGACGCCGTCAGCTTCCGCCGTGGCTTCTTCCTTGGCGATGGCACCGGTGCGGGCAAGGGCCGCCAGTCCGCCGGCATCCTGCTCGACAACTGGAGCCAGGGCCGCCGCAAGGCGCTTTGGATATCGAAGAGCGACAAGCTTCTCGAGGACGCGCAGCGCGACTGGTCGGCACTCGGCCAGGAGCGGCTGCTGGTCACGCCGCTGTCGCGTTTTGCACAAGGCCGCGACATCCCGCTCTCCGAGGGTATTCTGTTCACCACCTATGCCACGCTGCGCTCCGAGGAGCGGGGCGCAAAAAAGTCCCGCGTCGACCAGATCGTCGACTGGCTCGGGGCTGATTTCGACGGGGTGATCCTGTTCGATGAAAGCCATGCCATGGCCAATGCCGCAGGAAGCAAGGGCGAGCGCGGCGATGTCACGGCGTCGCAGCAGGGCAGGGCGGGTCTGCGGCTGCAGCACAGGTTGCCCAATGCCCGCGTGGTCTATGTTTCGGCCACCGGCGCAACCTCGGTGCACAACCTCGCCTATGCGCAGCGCCTCGGGCTCTGGGGTGGGGAAGATTTCCCGTTCGCCACCCGCGCGGAATTCGTCGAGGCCATTGAGGCGGGCGGCGTGGCGGCCATGGAAGTGCTCGCCCGCGACCTGCGGTCCCTTGGCCTCTACACCGCCCGGTCGCTTTCCTACGACGGCGTCGAATACGAAATGCTGGTTCATGCGCTCAGCCCAGAGCAGCGCGGCATCTATGACGCCTATGCGCTCGCCTTCGGAGTCATACATCGGAACCTGTCCGCGGCGCTGGAAGCGGCCAACATTACTGGCGAATCCGGCGGCACGCTAAACCGTCAGGCCAAATCCGCGGCACGCTCGGCCTTCGAGTCCGCCAAGCAGCGCTTCTTCGGTCATCTCCTGACCTCCATGAAGACCCCCAGCCTCATTTCCAGCATCGAGGCTGATCTGGCAGCAGGCCATGCTGCCGTCATCCAGATCGTCTCAACCGGTGAGGCGCTGATGGAGCGCCGCCTGTCGGACATCCCTACGGACGAATGGAACGATGTGCGCGTTGACATTACGCCAAGAGAGGCCTGCCTTGACTACCTCGCCCATTCCTTTCCGGTGCAGCTCTACGAGCCCTTCACTGACAGCGAGGGCAATCTGTCCTCGCGCCCGGTCACGCGCGATGGCCAGCCGGTGGAATGCCGCGAGGCGGTGCGCCGCCGCGATGCGCTGATCGAGCATCTGGCAAGCCTGCCGCCTGTGCCCGGCGCGCTGGACCAGATCGTCCAGCGCTTCGGCACCGATCTGGTGGCGGAAGTGACGGGCCGCTCGCGCCGCATCGTGCGCAAGGGCGAGGGTCATTTGGCGCGGCTCGTCGTCGAAAGCCGGGCGGGGTCTGCCAACCTCGCGGAAACCGCCGCCTTCATGGATGACCAGAAGCGCATCCTGATCTTCTCGGATGCGGGTGGCACGGGGCGCAGCTATCACGCCGATCTTGGGGCCTGGAACCAGCGCCTGCGGGTTCATTACCTTCTGGAACCCGGCTGGAAGGCAGACGCTGCCATCCAGGGCCTTGGGCGCACCAACCGCACCAATCAGGCGCAGCCGCCGCTGTTCCGGCCCGTCGCGACCGATGTAAAGGCAGAAAAGCGGTTCCTCTCGACCATCGCGCGTCGCCTCGACACGCTTGGTGCGATAACGCGCGGCCAGCGCCAGACCGGCGGGCAGGGTCTGTTCCGGCCGGAGGACAATCTGGAGTCCCCCTATGCCCGCGACGCCCTGCGTCAACTCTACCGCCGCATCTATCGAGGCGATGTTGCGGGCTGCTCGCTCGGGGCGTTTGAGGATGCGACCGGCCTCAGCCTGACTGATGACAACGGTCTGAAGGATGACCTGCCGCCGATCACGACCTTCCTCAATCGCCTGCTGGCGCTGACGATCGACATGCAGGCTGTGGTCTTCGCGGCCTTCGAGGAACTCCTCGACCAACGGATCGAGGGCGCTATCGCCGCCGGGGTCTACGACCTCGGGCTCGAGACGTTGCGCGCCGAAAGCTTTCGCGTCACGGATGCGCGGGTGATCTACACCCATCCCGGCTCCGGCGCGGAAACCCAGCTTCTGACCATCGCGCAAAAGCAGCGCAATACACCGCTGTCACTGGCGGATGCGCTCGACTGGCTCGACGATCCCAAGGCTCGCCTTCTCGTCAACAGCCGCTCGGGCCGGGCCGCCGTGCAGGTGCCCGCCACCAGCCTGATGCTGGACGACGGCACCATCGAACCCCGCCTGCGGCTGATCCGCCCGACGGAGGCCAGCACGGTGCCGGCCAAAATCATGGACGACACACACTGGCTGGAAGCCGACCGCGCGGCCTTTACTGAAGCCTGGACGGCAGAACTGGCTGAAGTGCCGGAGTTCTCGGAAACCACCCTGCATATCGTGGCGGGCCTCTTGCTGCCGATCTGGAAGCAGCTCCCCCAGGATGAAACCCGCGTCTACCGGCTGCAGACCGATGACGGTCAGCGCATCATCGGTCGCCGCGTTTCGCCGTCTTGGGTCGCGACCACACTTGCCGCCGATGCGCCGAAGCTCACGGCGGCGCAGGTCCATGCCCTTGTTCTGGAGGGCAAGACCGTGGTGCGCTTGGCCGAAGGGATGGAGCTGCACCGCTCGCGCGTCATGGGCGTCAACCGGATCGAGCTGTCGGGCTTTTTGGGTGCCGCCAAGGACCGGCTGAAGGCAGATGGGTTCTTCTCGGAGATCATCGCCTGGAAGCTGCGGCTCTTCTGCCCAGCAGACTCCAGCGGCATCACAGTGCTTGATCGTCTGCTTGCACGTTGTCCCGTGACAGGACTACATGCGCGTGGAGGGTGCTGAGCCATGTATTCCGAGACTGAAGATGTGATCCGCGCTCTGGCCGAGAACGCAGAGAGCGTGTGTCGCGTCTACCTTCCCGCCGGACGGCGGGAAGGGTCCTACTGGATCGTCGGCGATTTGCAGAACAACCCCGGCCGGTCGCTCTTCGTGCGGCTGACTGGACCCACATCAGGACCGGGAGCCCGTGGCAAATGGCAGGACGCGGCTGTCGGACTGCATGGCGATCTCCTCGACATCATCCGCGAGCGAACCGGGATCTCGCGCTTTCCCGAACTTCTGGCCGAGGCCCGGGCGCATTTGGGCCGTCCGCAGCCGGTCCCCCCGGATGCACCAGTGCCGAAGAAGGTCAAAGCCCCCGGTGGCACGCCAGCGGCAGCGGCGCGATTGTTTGCAGCCTCTATGCCAGTCGCAGGCACGCTTGCTGACACCTACCTCCGCTCCCGGGGCCTTTCCCAAGGGGGCACGATGAGTGCCCTTCGCTTCCACCCGAAGTGCTGGTATCGGGATGAAGGCCAGACCAAGAGCATTCCCCGACCAGCATTGATCGCTGCGGTCACCGATGGGGCAGGGGCCCTGCAGGGTGTGCATCGGACTTGGCTGGCGCATGACGGCAAGGGCAAGGCGGCGGTCAAAACGCAGCGGCGGGCCATGGGTCACCTCCTCGGCAATGCCGTCAGGCTGACCCCGCATGAAGACATCCTCGTGGTCGGCGAAGGCATCGAGACCATGCTGTCCCTTTCCGAGGCGGCCTCCGGCCTTCCCGTCTGGGCGGCTCTCTCGTCGGGTCACCTCGGGGCGGTCCAGTTGCCGGAGGGGCTGCAGCGCCTTTACATCGCCATAGACCGCGATCCGGCCGGGCAACGCGCGGCAGAGAGGTTGAGCGCCAGAGCCCTTGATGCCGGGATAGCCGTACGGGTGCTGGAACCACGGCTCGGGGATTTCAACGATGATCTCCGGGCAAACGGCAAGGAGGCGCTGCGCCAGCATCTGGCAAGGCAGATCGGGCCAGAGGATCGCCAACGCCTGTCAGGCTGAGCAGCATCGCCGTAAGGATCTGTCCGGGATAGCGGGGTAGGGGTCACGGATCCCTGTCTTGGCTGTGGATCGTCGCTTTGCCTCTTCCCGGGCAATCTCATCCACCCGACACCCGAGCGGCCTTCAAGAGATGGGCAGGCGGCCGTCAAAGGGGATGCCCCATCAAGGGCGGCAGGCAAGCTATTTCCGCCGCGGGGGACGAGCCCCCGCTTTGCATCGCGAAACAAATAGCTTGCCTGCCGCCCTCCTCCACATGCGTTCCGGCCCCGAAGGCGGGGTGAGGGGGCGTCCCCAGTGACAGCTTTCGCAGCCCATGAAGGCCGCGCGGGTTGTCGCGCGGATGAGACAGGCCCGGAGGCAAGAAACTGATGACGATCCACACTCACGACGACACGTATGAACCCGCCCACACCACATCCCAGACCGCCCATGCGCTCGACGAGTTGCAGCTTTACGGCTACCGCCCCTTTGATGAGCCCGATCCGCGCCCGATGCCCGATGGGCAGCGCCTTGCGGTCGCCGTCGCCGACATCTTCGATGCCCTCGTCGCGAGCCTTGAAGACACCCGCATGGAACCCGACCTCGAAGAGGTGCTCTGGGGCCAGGTCAACCTCTTTCACCGCGCCACGGCGAGGATTGAGCGGTCGCTCGACGAGAACGAGCAGGTGCAGCGCCGCCTTCAGCGCGAGCAGGACGGCTCCGAGGTGAAATCCACCGAACTCGAGCGCCTGACGGCTGAAGGCCTGACCCTCGTCGAACGGCGCAACTGCATGGACATGATGCGCGATCACGCCGCTACCGAGTTTGTCCATCACACGGGATCGACCTGGCGCCCCCGCACGGGCTCGATGGTGAATCGCCAGCACATGACCGCGGCGCTCATCGACAGCCGCGATTTCCTGGCCGCCAAGCGCCGCGCGGAAACCGAGGTGATGCTCCCCGCAGGCCCCAAAGTCGCCCTCACCGGTGGAACCGACTTCAACGATCACCGCCTGATCTGGGGCAAGCTCGATCAGGTCCGGACCAAACATCCCGACATGGTCCTTCTGCATGGTGGAAGCCCGAAGGGCGCAGAACTCATCGCCGCCAAATGGGCCGAGGCCCGCGGCGTGACGCAGGTGGCCTTCAAACCCGATTGGACCAAGCATGCCAAGGCCGCCCCCTTCAAGCGCAACGACGCCATGCTAGATGTGCTGCCCGTGGGCGTCCTCGTCTTCCCGGGCACCGGCATCCAAGAGAACCTAGCCGACAAGGCTTCGAGGCTCGGCATCCCGGTCATGAAGTTCGAGAAGGGGGCGTGAGCCCCCTTTTTCCCCTCGCGGGGAAATCGAGGTGGAAGCGCACACTTCCACCTGATATTGTGTAGAAAACCTCAGTCGATCACTACATGTACCACAGCCCGATCCAGCTCGATGTCTTCCCAACCGACGTGCAGATGCGCCGGATCGATCCGGCGCGCAACATGCGTCGCTTCTATCGGCTAAGCGTGCAGCGCGATCTCTTCGGCCGTGCCAGCCTCGTGCGCGAGTGCGTATTCCGGGGTGATGCGCCCACCGATTCCGATTTGATGCGCCCACCCGTTCCGATTTCATCCGCCCACCGATTCCGGGGTATTCGCCCACCCCTGTGACGTGCTGCTGCGAGGCAATCTGTAACCGGCTACCTTCCGGCCTTTTTGGCACGAAGGAAGCCCGATGAAGAGATTGCCGATGCGGAAGATACGAGATGTTTTGCGGCTCTCAGCTGAGGGGTTGTCGACGCGCCAGATTGCGGCAAGCTTGGCGATTGGGCGCACCACCCTTCGGGGCTACCTTGATCGCGCCGACGAGTTGGGCCTGAGTTGGCCGCTGCCGCCAGGCCTTTCCGACACTGACCTTGAACGGCAAATCTACCCCCGGACGGCGCGTGATGTGTCAAACCGCGCGACCCAACCTGACTGGGCGCATATTCACCGAGAGCTGCGCCGCAAGGGCGTCACGCTGTCGTTGCTGTGGGAAGAGTATCGCTCGGACCATGCTGAGGGCTACGGTTATTCCCGGTTCTGCGAGCTTTACACGCGGTGGGAAGGCAAGCTGTCGCCGGTGATGCGACAGCGCCACCCGGCAGGTGAGCGGTTGTTTGTCGATTATGCGGGACACACAATTGACGTGATCGCCCCCAAAACCGGCGAGGTGCGCACAGCACAACTGTTTGTCGCCACGCTGGGGGCCTCGAATTACACTTATGTTGAGGCGACGTGGACCCAATCACTGCCTGACTGGATCGCAAGCCATGTGCGCGCCTTTGGTTTCTTCGGGGGTGTGACGGAGCAGATCGTGTCCGACAACCTCAAGGCCGGGGTCACTAAGGCCTGCTTCTACGACCCTGTGATCAACCGGACCTATGGGGATCTGGCAGCGCATTACGACACGGCTGTGGTGCCGGCGCGGCCGCATAAACCCAAAGATAAAGCAAAAGTCGAGGGCGCGGTTTTACTGGTTGAGCGCTGGATCCTGGCGCGGCTGCGCAATCGGCAATTCTTCAGCCTTGAGGACGTGAACGCTGCCATTCGCCCACTTCTGGACCGGCTCAACGACAAGATCTCGCGCCATCTCGGTGCCAGTCGCAGGCAGCTGTTCGACCAGCTGGACAAGCCCGCCCTGAAGCTGCTGCCTGCGGAGCCCTACGTTTACGCCGAGTGGAAGAAGTGTCGCGCCGGGCTCGATTATCACATCGCGATCGACAAGCATTATTACTCGGTGCCCTATCAGTTGCTGAAGAAAGAGCTGTGGGCGCGCATCACCGCCCGCACAGTCGAAGTCTTCCATGTTGGGCAGCGTGTCGCCTCTCATGTGCGCACCTCCGGAAATGGGCAGCATTCCACGCAGCGCGATCACATGCCCGCGCACCACAGGTTCCGCGAAGATTGGACGCCGCAACGCATCCAGGCCTGGGCCGCGCGTGTCGGACCGAACGTCGCGATCTTCGCCGAGGTCGTGATGCGCGACCGCAAGCACCCCGAACAAGGCTATCGCACCTGTCTGGGTGTGATCCGGCTGGCCGACAAGTTCGGTCGGGACCGCCTTGATGCCGCCTGCAAAAGGGCGCTCGAAATTAACGCGCGCTCTTACTCGTCAGTCCAATCCATTCTGAAGAATGGGCTGGAAAGCAAGCCCCGCACCCGCGCCACGGAGGGACCTGCCATCACCCATACCAACATCCGTGGCGCCGATTACTTCCATTGAAAGGACACGACATGCTCCCTCATCCAACCCTCGATCATCTGAAAGCCATGCGACTGGACGGCATGGCCGAAGCCTTCGCGGACCTCCAGGCCCAAGATGGTGGCACCGATCTAAGCCACGCCGAATGGCTTGGTTTGCTGGTCGATCGCGAAGTCGCAAGCCGAGAAACCAAGCGCTTCGAGGCCCGTATGCGCTCGGCCAGGCTGCGCCATGTGGGCGCCTGTCCGGAGGATGTCGATTACCGTGCGCGACGCGGCCTCGACAAGGCGCTATTCCAAAGCTTGCTGACTGGCAAGTGGATCACCGACAGGCGCGGCCTGATCATCACCGGCCCTTGCGGGGTCGGAAAGACCTGGCTCGGCTGCGCCTTGGCGCAGGCGGCCTGTCGTGATGGCGTCACCGTGGTTTACAAACGGATGCCCCGCCTCTTCGAAGAACTGGAACTGGCCCATGGGGACGGTCGCTTCCCCCGCTTGTTCCGCAGCATAACGAAAGCACAACTGCTGATCCTCGACGATTGGGGACCGGACAGGCTTACCGCAACGCAGCGTCGCGATCTGATGGAGATTGTCGAGGAGCGATACGGCCGCGGCTCGACCATGATCACCAGCCAGTTGCCCATTAAAGCGTGGCATGACGTCATCGGCGAGCCGACATTCGCAGATGCCATCCTCGATCGCATCGTCCATAATGCTTACCGCCTCGAACTCGAGGGGGCGTCCATGCGGAAAACCATCGCCAAAATGGATGACGAAACGCCCCAAACCTGATACGCGAAATCCACTGCCTCACGGCAACGCATCACAGGTGGGCGAATAGCCCGGAACAGGTGGGCGCATGTTGTCGGAACGGGTGGGCGGATGCTCCGGAATACGCACGCGAGTGGGGCCGGATCGGGTTTCGGGGGCAGATGATGGTTGAGACCCACCCTGACGAAGGCAAGGCCATCACCGCGTTGATGAAGCTGGCAGCTGTGAAGAAACGGCGCGGGTACATTGTCTGACAAAGGCAGTTTCTGAGAAAGCGATCCAGCTTAGGCCATCTTTTTTTCGAGCTTGTCTTTGCGATCTGGCCAATCGGGGAGGACTCTGTCCAAGAGTTCAAAGAATTCTGGACCATGGTGCGGGACAGCAATGTGACAAAGTTCGTGGGTGATCACATAGTCTATGGAATCCACGGATGCTTCAATCAATCTGCGATTGAGCATGAGGCGCGAAGAAGGTGACATGGACCCCCATCTTTGTCGAAGTTGGCGCACGATCAGTCCTTTCGGCCGAAATTCCTCGGGTGCAGGGAAGCGAAGCAAGTTCAACTCGAGACGTTCCGCGAATTTATTTTGGGCCTTCTGCCGGTACCAGGCCTCTACAAGTTCGCGTGTGACTTCGGGTCGCTCAGGTTTGTGAGTTTGCACAACGATGAAGCCTCGGACGATCTTCACCACGGCTTGGACGTGGGGAACTACCTTCAACCTATACTGACGTCCAAGGTAAAGATGGGTCTCGCCCGCCACATATTGGCGATCCAGCGTACGCGGAAGGAACTGGATGAAATACCGCTGCTGGCGCAGGATCCACGCGGCGCGCTTGCGCACTTTCTCCTCGATAGCTCCCAGTGGAGCATCCTGAGGAGCAGCCACTACAACAGAGGCATCGGGCTCAACGGCGATTTCCAGTGTCGTCCGGTCACGCCGTACAATGGAGAAATCGATGCTGTGTTCCCCATATCGAACCCTGTGTCGTTCCGCCTTCATCCAGGAAACCGCGCCCGGGCCAGGTCCATGATCTTGAGTTCAAGATCGTCCATCACCTCGACCGTCAGCTCGATGCCGCGCTCATCGCGAAGGACATCAAAGAAGTAATCGTCGATGGCGTTGCGCATCTTGTTCTGAATGATGTCGTTGGACCAGACGTCGACGATGTGATGGGACTTGATGATGTCGATGATCGTGAGCGCGATGGCGGCAACCTCATCGTCCGCGATCGGTTTACCGTCGTCGGTTGCGAGCACGCCTTCAAGGACCCCGAAAAACGCCTGCCCATCGTCGTTGCCCTTGATCGCATCCGGCACCTCGCGCCCGCGGTCCTTGCGGGCAACCTTGCTAGCCAGGTCGACTACGTTCTTGAGGTAATCGCGCTCGGAAATCCGTTTGGCCCGATAGTCGCGGATGGTTTCCTCCAGCAGTTCCGAGAAGCTGCGGTAGAAGGTCGGGTCCTCGTCCATCTTTTCGGTGATGGTCCGGCGCGTCGCACTGGCGATCCGGTCCGCCCTCGACGCCTCGGAAACGCCCGTCTCCTCCACCACCGCTTTCAGCGCGTCCGGGTCGTTGATGTTGACCATCTCGATGATCGTCTCGGCCGGCGTGGCAACCACATGGTCGTCGAGCAGCTTCTGGATCTTTGGCTCGAACTCCTTGACGTCGACGGTCTCTTGGTAGCGAAGCTGGACCGAGCGCCGCAACTCGGAGAACTGCTTCCAGTCCTTCTTCATGGCGTCGATCTTCGCCTCGTCGAAGACGTCGAAGAGCTTGTCCGACGACAGCGAGATGTGGAGGCAGCGGCTGAACGCCTTCAGTCGCTCATAGAACTCCTGCCGGATCGCCTCATCGGCCAGGAATTGTTCGAACTGCTCCATGTCCTTCTTGTTCTTGACCGGCTTGAACAGGTCCCAGAGCTGATCGTGCAGCTGGGGCAGCTTCCGGATCTCCTCGCGTACATCGTGGACCGTGCCGGCGAGATCGGCGGCGTCGAAGCCCTCGAAAGCGCTGTAGGTCGTCAGCGCCGTGTCGAGTTCTCCGAGCAGCCCCTCGTAGTCGATGATGAAGCCGAACTGCTTCTCGGTCGCGCCGTTTTCGTAGAGCCGGTTCACGCGGGCGATCGCCTGTAGCAGGTTATGTTCGCGCAGCGACTTGCACACATAGAGCACGGTATTGCGCGGCGCATCGAACCCGGTCAGCAGCTTCGACACGACGATGAGGATATCCGGATCGCCCGAGCCCTTGAATGCATCGATGATCTGCCGGGTGTATTCGTCCTCGGTCTTGTACCGGGCCATCATCCGCGCCCAGAATCCGCGCACGAGGTCCTTCGATTCCTTGTCGACCTCCTCGTTGCCCTCGTTGTCATCGGGAGGCGAGATGACGATATCGCTAGTGACGTGCCCGATCTCGTCGAGCACCTCCTTGAAACGGACGGCCGCTGCCTTGGACGGTGCCACAAGCTGCGCTTTGAAGCCCGTGCCTTGCCAGTGCTGGCGGAAGTGCTCGGAAACGTCAAAGGCCTTTGCCCGGATCGCTTGGCCTGTCTTCGACAGAGCATCCATCCGGGAGAATTTGCGCTTCAGATCGGCCTTCTGGCTGGGGGTCAACCCTTCGCTGATCTTGTCGAACCACTTGTCGATCACGCCGCCGTTTACTTGCTGTTCGACAAGTCGGCCTTCATAGAGGAGGGGCACGACGGCTCCGTCAGCAACGGCCTCGTCTATCGCGTACTTGTGTATGAGGCCGCCAAAGGTCGAGAGGGTGTTCTTTTCTTTCTTCAGCAGCGGCGTTCCGGTGAAGCCGAGATAGCAGGCCTTGGGCAGCAACCGGCGCATCCGCGTGGCGAACTGGCTGTGACCGCCATAGCGACCGGTCTGCGAGCGATGGCTCTCGTCAACTAGGACGAAAACGTTGGCATCCTCGTCGACATCTTCGGCAGCTTTGGCGGCCGTATCGAACTTGTTGATGATGGTCGTCACGAGTGGTGTACGGTTTCGGACCAGCTCGATGAGGTGGGCACCGCTGGTTGCCCGTACGGGTTCCAGTTCGCTGGACTTGAACGTGTCCTTGATCTGTTTGTCGAGATCGTCGCGGTCGGTGACGATCAGAATGCGCGGATTGGGGATGGCCTTGTCGAGCGCAAGAGAGCGCCCCAGCATCACCATAGTCAGCGACTTGCCCGACCCTTGAGTATGCCAGATCACGCCCCCTTTGCGGCGGCCATCCAGATTGAACTGACGGACCCGCTCTACTGCCTTCTGGATGCCGAAAAACTGCTGGTGACGCGCGACCTTGCGTGCACCGCCGTCGAACACGGTAAAGCGACGGATCAGGTCCAGCAGCCGTTCCGGCCTGCACATTGCATGGATTGCGCGGTCCTGTGCCGTAATCGCGCGCGGACCCTCGGCGGCAAGGGCATCGAAATGGGCGCGGGCGAAGGCGAAGTCGCCCGAGAAAACCGCGTCGGCCTCCGCTGCACTGAGCGGCCGGTTCGCCAGCGGATCGATGATCTCGTCCCGGTCTTCCTCGTCTCGCCACGTCTGCCAGAACTGTCGCGGCGTGCCCACGGTGGCGTAGCGCGCCTCGACACGGTTCATAACCATGAGAATCTGCGCGAAGTGGAACAGCTGCGGGATGTTGTCTTCGTTCTGGTAGCCGATCAGCTGGCTGCCTGCCTTCTTCAAGCTCTCGGTAGGCCGCTTGTTCTCGATGACAAGGAACGGGATGCCATTCACGTAAGCGACGATATCGCACCGCTTGGTCTGAGTGCTGGCCGTCCGCTCGACGGAGAGTTCGGCCGTCACGTGATAGACGTTATTCGCAGGCTGCTCCCAATCGACATACCGGAATGAATAGGACTTCGAGTCTCCCTGGATCGTCTTGGTGATCGTCGTCCCGAGCACGAGTGTGTCGTAGATGTCCTGGTTGGTCCCGCGCAGTCCCTTCTGCCGGTCGGGCGTCGGCTTGAGCCGCCGGATGGCCTCGTGCGCGTCCTCAAGGTCGAACGGATACTCCCGCCCGCGGTGGGTGAAGCGATTGATCCGCAGGAGATGGTCCGCAAGAACGTCGTCGAGCACCACGTTGCGCAGACGACCGCCGCGCTGGCGCACCGCCTCGGATTGAGACAGCGGCGTGAACCCCAACGCTACGAGCAATTGAAGGGCGGGTATCTGAGACTGATGTTTCTCTCGAGCGTCGAAACCACTTTGAACGTGCATCAGGCCCCCCATACCTGGGCGGACGCCGCATCAAAGAAAGCGACGTCTAGTGCGACCCCATCATCGCGCGAATGTGCCAATGCGGTGGCAGCGCCTCGGATCTGCTTGTTTCCATGGCTGTTTGGGTCGCCATAGAGGCCGACATAAACTTGTCCGATCTTGCCTCGCGCAATTTTCTTCAGAACATGCTGGTCGTTGTCTGCAAGGCTATGACCAAAAATGAATAGCGCATCATTGCGCTGCGCCATTTGCGAGGAGAAGCTTTTGTAGGAATGGTGCAGGTATGCACTGTGTTTGATCTTAGCAAGCTTCTGATTGCTTTTGCCCTCGGCCACAAAGAGAGGGAACTTGTTCGCACCCATTGCCTCTCGAGCTTGTTCTAACAATGGCTTGCCCGTGTTCACCCATGTGTACTTCTGCAGTTCGGCACCCGCGTCGAACAGGTGAAGTGCCCCATGGAGGTAGTGGACCCGCTGTCCGTGAGCGCCGCTCTCCCCCATCCAGTTCACATATTCGGGTTCCGTATCTTCATCGCGGCCGAACCCGTCGTTGGCGGCCAGATCGATAGGGTCATCGAAACCCATGTCGTCGTGCATGAGCGTCCAGTAAAGCAGAAGGTCATAGTTCAGGGTGTAAACCTTGCCATCCTTGTTCCCATCACCTAGGAAATGCGACAGGAACCGGCGGCAGGCCCAGAACTGTTCATCCGCAATTTCATTCGGGATGTTGGGGTGATTGTTCGCCACGGTCTGAATGAGGATGTCCTTCAGAGCTTCCGCATCGGCCGCCATCTGTTTTGCGGCGGCGTCCGCTGTGCTCGAATAGACAGGGACAATGCGCGATGCGTCCTCCAGCAGTTTGATGACGTGTTCAAAGTCGGTCGTGCCGACCGCCTTGAACACATCTGGAAGCCTTGGGGCCGACGAGAAATCCGCCTGCTCGAAAAGCGAGCCGTAGGTGAAAATCTTCGGGCGGCAGGCGATGCTGAAACCGTTGCCGAGCAGCAGGTGCCGCTTCTTGAACTGCGCCGAATGCTCAATCGCTTCATCAAAAGTGCGGAGTTGGATCATGCTTTACCCCTTCGGCGGATACGGGTCTTTCCCGTAGGTGTTGCGTTCGCGGATCTTGCCGTCACGACCCTTGAGGAGTGCCTCGCCCTTCGTGTCGGCGGCCCGTTGCTTTGAGTGCTTCCAAGCCTCTGCTTGCGTATCCGTGACCTTGCTTGCCCGGTCAGAGCCTTCGCGCTTTGATTCCCACTTCCCGTCCGCACGCTGCTGGGTCCAGTAATTCTTTTCATCGGCCATCATGGGTCTCCTCTGCCGGGTTGAAAGGTGTTGTCGGATCCACCGTCACGCGCCATTCGCCCGTCAGCAGCTTTTGCATCAGACCGCGCTTCTGGCGTGTCAGGGCGTCGATCTCGATAGTGGTCATCTCGACATCGCGCCGCCCGGTATTCAGTACATCGGCAATTCGGCACTGCCGTTCGAAGTTGGGAAGCGGCACTTTCATCGCCGCAAGATCGGCATAGTAGGTGCGTTGCCGGACACTGCCCGATCCGCCGCTATTGATGTAGTGCGACCACCATTTTGTGTTCCGAAGGTGATCCAGAAAATCGGGGGACAGGCGACCTTGAAGACATGCAAACACCACATAATCCGGGCTGACGAGGATTGGCTCCTCGGCCTCGTTCATGGCGATGGAGCCGACATTGATACGCATCGGATTGTAGGCAAACGCTTGAGGCGGGACGACCTTGTACCGGCTTATATCTTCTGCAATTGTCTGCTCACGCATCGGAACAATTCCGCGCGAATTGGTGACACCCATCACCATTTCCCTGCCAAGCAGACCACCACCATTTCGTTTGGTCACTTCCTCGGAGACGTCACCGAGCCTCACGGGCTCGCCTTGGGCATCAAAATAGGTCAGTTTTTCGCGCAGCGAATGGAGCCGTTTCTCCTTCGCCGTGCGCAGCGCGGTCAGCTTTTCGATGGCGTCGTCCCATGTCCGCAGGATTTCGGCGATCTTGCGTTGTTCGGGGAGGGGCGGAAGCCTCACCTCAATGCTTTCGAGATCGGGACGATTAATTTTTGGCAGCCCAGTTCGGAAGGAGCGAGAAGTTGCATCAGCCACAAAACGCTCCGAATTCATAACATAATAGATGAAGTCTCTAACCGCTGCTGCACCATCGCGGACCCATATCGGATACATATCAGCACTGCAAATGCCGTCAAAATTCACAATGGCAATCTTGTTCAGGTTGGGTCGAATTTTTGAGTATAAAATCGCATTCTTATCGAATGCATATTTGCCAGAAATTTGTTCGAGTTCGCTAGCAGTTTTCACTCCCGTCGTGTTCAAGCCCCCACCGGTGCGCAAGTTATCCGGCCCGACACTGAGCATATTAGCAATCTCGGCGTCCTTCGGATCGACTTGGCCGGACGCGATGCGCACGAGGTCGCCAAGCGGCTGAATCGTCCATTCCTTATTCATCTTCATCCCCGCCACCCTTCTTCCGCCCCTTGGTGGCGTCGGCGATGCGCTTCAACTCCTCCAACTCATCGGTCTCGCTGGCCGCAAGTGCCTGCGCGGCCTTTCGCTTTTCATCGAACGCGGCGTAACGATCATGCGCGATGCGCTCGGCCTGCTTGGCCGACACCGACCCTGCACCTTGCAACCGGGGCAGTTCGTTGCTGGTGAGGAAGGTGTCGAGCACGCCTTCCCAATCGGCCAGCCGCATGGTCTGGCGGCGGCTTGCCCGCAACTCGGCGGTGTTCAGGAAGGTTTCCACGATCAGGTTCAGTTCCTTGATCTCGGCCTCGCCCAGATAGTTCTTTGCAGTGCCCACATCCGCCTTGCGAAGGGCGCGCCCCTTGCCGGCGTCCTTCCATGTGGTCAGGCCCATGTTGGGCTTGTCCGCATCGGCCCGCGCGCGGATCAACTCGCCCGCCGTGTGGCTGGTCACGGCGTAAAGCATCTTGTTCTGGATCGTGGCGTAGAAGGTCGGAATGGCCTGCGACCGCGCATCGTAATCCTCGCTCAGCGCGAGGATGTCGCGCACCTTCTGGTAGAACCGCGCCTCGGACGCCCTGATGTCGCGGATACGTTCCAGAAGCTCGTCGAAGTAATCCCACTTGGGATCCTTCAGGCGTTCGTCGTTCATGACGAAGCCCTTAACGAGGTATTCCTTCAGCGCCGAGGTCGCCCACCGGCGGAACTGCACGCCGCGTGGGCTGCGCACCCGGTAGCCGATGGCCAGAAGCATCTCCAGCCGGTAGTGATCGACCTGATAGGTTTTGCCGTCCCCGGCAGTTGTTGCATAACGTGCAACTACTGACTCGGGCGAGAGTTCGGCATCGTCGAAGATGGCCTTGATGTGCCGGGAAATCACCGACTTGTCGCGACCGAAGAGGTCGGAGATCTGGTTCAGGGACAACCAGACAGTGCCGTCAACAGCTCGAAGCTGGACTTCGGCCTCGCCGTCTTCGGTGCTGTAGAGGATGATTTCGCCTTCAGACATCGACGCCGAGCTCCTTCAGGTAGCCAGCCATACGTCCGCGCACCTCGGCCAGTTCGGCCTCGATCGTGGTGATCTGCTTCTGCAGGGCGGCAACGTCGATTTCTTCCTCTGGCTCAAAGGTATCGACGTAGCGGGGAATGTTCAGGTTGAAGTCGTTCTCGGTGATTTCGTCCAGGCTGGCGCGGTGGGAATACTTGTCGACTTCGGCGCGGGTCGCATAGGTCTCCAGCACCCTGTTGACATGCGTCTCGTCCATCACGTTCTGGGTTTTGCTGGGCGTGAATTCTTTGCTCGCGTCGATGAAGAGAACATCGCGCCGAGTTTCATTCGCGCCACCCTGTTCGCGGGAACGGTCGAAAATAAGTATGGCGACCGGAATGCCGGTGGTGGTGAAGAGGTTGGCCGGAAGACCAACGACCGCATCGAGCAGGTTCTCTTCGATCAATGCCCGCCGGATCCGCCCTTCGGCCCCGCCACGGAACAGAACTCCATGCGGAACGATCACGGCCACCCGGCCGCTCTGGCGTTTGGCGATCTCGATCATATGGGTGATGAAGCCATAGTCGCCCTTCGATTTCGGGGGGATGCCGCGCCAATAGCGCTTGAACTGGTCGCTCTCGGCACCTTCTGCACCCCATTTGTCGAGAGAGAATGGCGGGTTCGCCACAACCACATCGAATTTCATGAGATGATCTGCCTCAACCAGCGCAGGGCTGTTGAGGGTGTCGCACCATTCGATGCGTGCAGCGTCTTTGGCGTGCAGAAACATGTTCATTCGTGCCAGCGCCCACGTCGCGCCGTTCACTTCCTGGCCGTAGAGGGCGAAGTTTTCGGAGCCGACCTCCTCTGCCGCACAGATCAGCAGCGAACCTGACCCGCAGGCCGGGTCGCAGATGGTGTCACCGGCCTTGGGGGCAGCCAACTTCGCCAACAACCGAGAGACAGCAGACGGCGTGTAGAATTCGCCAGCTTTCTTGCCCGCGTCAGACGCAAAACGCGAAATGAGGTAAATATAACACTCGCCGATGATGTCTTCGGTCACGCGGCTGGGGCGAAGATCAAGTGCGGGTTTGGCGAAATCCTCCAGCACGTTTTTCAGGCGGCGATTTCGGTCCTTGACGCGCCCGAGATTGGCCTCGGAGTTGAAGTCGATGTTGCGGAACACGCCTTCGAGCTTGGCGCGGTTCGCATCTTCGATCCGTTCCAGCGCGATGTTGATCCGCTCACCGATGTTTGGTTCGTTTCGCGCTTCATAGAGATCGTAGAAACTGGCGCCGTCCGGAAGCACAAAGCGCTCGCGCTCAAGTCGACGCCGGATCCGTGCTTCATCGCCGCCATACTGGTTGCGATAGGTCTCGAGGTGGTCGTTCCAGTGGTCAGAGATGTATTTCAGGAACAACATCACCAGGATGTAGTCCTTGTACTGTCCAGCATCGACGACGCCTCGGAAGGTGTCACAAGCGGCCCAAGCCGTCTGGTTGACCTGTTGCTGTGTGAGTTGGTCGGTCATTTTGACGTCCTTTCTTGCCGTATTTCGGGCCGCATCCTGTTCGCTCGCTCGACGAGGATCAGGCTCATCATCTTTCTGCGTGTTTCGGCGACGAGCAGGGCTAGCGCACGCTCCTGTTCAGCAAGAGCATCAATCGCAACAATCTTTTCTTGGGTCTCAATGTCAGGGATCTCAAGCTCCAGATCGTCGAGGCTAGATCTGGGGATCATCCTGATGTTTGTGCCGCGTGCTGCTACATCAAAGTGGCGCTGTGCAGGTGGCTGATTGATGGCCCATGCCAAATACTCCGGTATCACGACATCATGTTTCGGGCGAAGCACAAGCAGCGGCAAAACTGCAAGCGCAGGCTCCTGGAGCCGTTTGTCTAGAACGGACGCCGTGTTTCTCTCCCCCCGAGACCGAAACACAACGTCGCCTGGCCGTACGAAGTAGCGGTCGGCCAAGTCCTCCAATTGCACGCGCGTAAGGCGTTCTGGGTGGATGACACCCTCGGGGGAAATGTCCCGCAGTTGGATCGCGAGAACGCCGCCAGCCTCTGTGGCTTCGAGCCGACCCCGAGCCGTGTATCCGCTGTGAATGGTGCAAGCATCTGCAAGTAGCATGTGGAGTCTCTGTAGGTTGCCCTACAGCGATTAGGCCGTCGAGGGGTCGGTGTCAACAAGTAATTGCTGTAGGAGCACCTACAGCAAATTCAGATACTGAGGCGGTAGGGTTGCTAGTCCACTATTATGAAGCTTTACAATGCTGACTGCGCAGACCTCTGGCGTGGGTTTTCCCAAATTCACGACACTGATAAGGCCTCAAGGTCTAACCAATACCGCGTATGCCGCCGCTCCCCGGTCCGGTTCAGCGCGCCCATCTCGACCAGGTCCTGCAGATCCCGGGTCGTGGTCGCGCGCGATGTGCCGGTGATGGCGATGTAATTCTCGGCGCTGAGCCCGCCCTTGAACCCCTCGGGCCCCTCTCGGAACATGCGCTCGATCACCTTGGCCTGCCGGTCGTTCAGCCGATCGCGGAACTGGTCGTAGAACTTTGCCTTGGCGATGAAGAAGGCAACGCGCGTCAGTGTGACCTGCTGCGCGTTCAACACCGTCTCGCCGAACCAAAAAAGCCACGCGGTCACGTCCAGCGTCTTCTGGTGGGCTTCGAGCTGATCGTAATAACCCTTGCGGTCGCGTTCGATCGTGTAAGCCAGCGCGATCAGGCTCGGCTGGCCGATATTCTGCGCGAGGGATTTTTCAGCCAGAGCGCGGCCCAAGCGGCCATTGCCGTCCTCGAACGGATGGACGCTCTCGAACCACAGGTGCCCAATTGCCGCGCGCGTCAGCGCGGGCAGTGGCGTGGACCCCTCTGGTGCCGTGCGGTTGAACCAGTCGACGAACACGTCCATTTCGCCTTGGACTTGCGCCGATGGCGGCGCTTCGAAATGCACCGTCGGTCGATCAATGCGACCGGAGATGATCTGCATGGCGTCGTCATGCCGACGGTAGGCACCGATCGTCTCGAGGCCACGGTCATGGGACAGGAGCATACCGTGCCAGTGAGAGAGCGTGTCGTGGGTCAGAGGGGCCGCGTGGTTCGAATAGACATCGACCATCATTTCGGCGACGCCCTGCTCGCGGGGTTCTGATGGTGGGCCCTCCGTGGTCAGTCCGAACTGCCGCCGCAACGAGGACTGGACACTGGACCGGTCCAGGACCTCGCCCTCAATGGCGCTCGTCCGCATCGCCTCCTCACTCAGAAGCTCGATGCGCAGCCGGTCGCGCTCCTCGCCTGTCACATGGCGGACCGCACCAAGGATTTCGCCTGAGGACAGCAGAAAGCGCCGTTCGAGTGGCTCGATCGCAGCGCGGTCATAGCGGAAGTTCGGCCAGTCGGGTTGTGTCCAGTTCCAGCGCATGAGTTATAGAATCCCTTTCTATAACTCACTATGTGGCAAATAGATGATTTATGGAAGTGGGTTCTATGCAGCACCAACGAGTCCAAAGGTTGGACACATCTCCATGTAACGGCCCGGATCAGCCGTACTGTATCCGATCTGACAGGTGTCAGGCGGCGTCGCTTATTGGTTCGTAGCGAACCTCGGCCAAAGCATCGTCCAGCCACGCGGGCTGCAGATCGCCATTGTTCCATTGGTAGAGGAAACCCACCAGATTGTCGGTCTTCTTGCAGAGGATGCGCATGATCGGTTCGCCGGTGAGGCGGGGTTTTGGGGTCATGACGCGCTCCTGCTATTTGGACCTCATAACTGGCTAAAGGGAGGTCAAAAATTTCTTGTCGGCGGTGTTAACGACAGGTTTCTGCAACTGCAAGGTGTGGGCGGTAGCTTCGGCAAAAACCCACCGACAAAAAGACAAGTTGTCTTTATAGTCAGGTTGTTGACGTATCATTTTCTGTATTCTGCGCCGCAGCGCGAACGGCAATCTCGTCCAGAAGTATGTCGATCTCCGCCCAGACGCGCGGCTCGATCTGGCCGCGGATCAAGGCCCACTTGCTGAGCACATCGAGGGGGTCATGGGCGTGCAGGATGGAAGTTAGCGCATTGGCATCGACAGCCAGAGATGTCCGCGCGCGCCATTCGGTGATCCGCGTTCTCTGCTCTTCGGATGGTGGGACGAACTCTGGCCCCAGCTGCCAGGTCTTCACGGCACGGCGCAGAGCGGCCCGGATGACATGAGCGGGGTCGACGCCGCAGTCGATGAGGGCTTCTTCCTGCCGTTCCAGCGCGTTCACCCGGATATCGATCTTGCGGGTGGCCGGAATGCGTCGGACCCTGGGCTGCGACGCCGTGGGCGCTGTTATGATCTCTGTCGTTGTCTCCGGGCTTGGTTGCGGCGAAGGCACGGAGGGCCTGCTTGGCACCGGCGCTTGATCTTCATCCGCCACGTCTGCCGTCATGCTCATCGGCATCAGGACGGTCTCTTCCCTTCCCGGGTCTTTCTCCCCCTCCGGCCGAAGGGACGCGGCATAGGCTGGGTCGGGCCGGGTGATGGTTGGAATCTTCTTTCTCAACGCCCTGTCCTTACGCGGCCAAGATGTTGTTGAGGATGTCGGTGGCCTCCTCAAGGGCCTCGACGACATGACGGACATGCGGGCGCATGAGTGGGTTTGGGTCGGCCTGCTTTTGCAGCGCGATGGCGTGGAGCAGGCCTTTCTCGTCCATCTCCTTGTAGACGTTGCGGCGCATCATCACCGTCTCAACCACGGGAAACCGAGCGATCGCTACTTCGATCAAGGCGGCATCCGCGCGCGTGGCTTTCGGGTCAACCATGTTCAGAACGACATGATGGCGCGGCAAGCTCGCCGGGTCATCGACGCGCGCGCGCAACCTTTCGAACCAGTCGGCGGTCTGCGCACCCACATCAAGATCCGAGGTCGAGAGCATGACCGGCGTTACAATGTGATCGGCGAGAACCGCGATCCCGTCCGACCATTCCGCGCCGACGCCTGCCGTATCGATGAAGACGAAATCCGCCGAGTCCGCATCATAGACCTGCTCGATCTTGCGATCGACGGCCCCGACACTCTCGACCGAGATTGACCGCAGCAGAGGCGACCCGAGACCCGCCGCTTCAGCTCGTTCGTGCCAGGCGCCAAGCACTCCGGTGCTATCAGTGTCGATCAGCAGAACCCGTCGCCCGCCAGCCACGGCAGCGCTGATCAGGGCGCGCGAGAGCGTGGTTTTGCCACTCCCCCCTTTCCGGGCCATCGCGGCGATGACCACGAGATTGTCGTTGGGCATGGGGCGCAGACCTCCTGCAAGAATAGTGAATCGCAACAAAGATGCAATAATGTCGCTAACCTCTTGGTGCATCGGCGTCAAGCGGAAGGCGGGATGCACGATGCGGTGGGCATGATGCATTCGCCGTTGCGCGTTTTGCGGCGAGCAGACAGCGGGGCGCAGGGGACAGACGCCGCGATCCAGGTTGCGCGATGCTTTTGCCAAAAGACGTACTGCATTCGGCATCCACCAAAGCACGTGAAGCGCGGAACGCGACGCGAGGTACACGCGACGCCGTGCATTGTGCGGGGCGCGCGATGCGGGCTGCAATCGACACGTCCCACTTGCCCGAAGACGCGCTGCAGAGCGCAAAAGACACCGTGCATAAGACGTGATGCACGGTGCAGGGAACGCGGGACGCGTTGCATTGAGCGCGTTGCGCGCTGCATTTGACAAAGGACGTCAAATCGGCCTGTCGGGCCGATTTTCTACATTGAGTACAAGCCCTTGGTGCCTTCTCCGCTTGTGCTGGGAGAAGGCGGGCGTGTACGAAGTTGGCAAGAAATAGGAACGTATACTTCACATGGGCAGCAGTCGCAGACTGACCGATCAGGAGCGCCGTCAGATCGTCCGGGAACGGGCGAAAGGCGTCTCGGTCAATGCGATCAGTGCGGTGCTGAAGGTCTCACCCAAGACCGTCTACAACGTCCTCGGCCGGGGCCGTTCCGCCGTCTCCGCCAACGACAGCCGCACCCGCGTGCTGACCATGCGCGTCACCGACCGCGACCTTCGCGGCTTCGATGCTGCTCTCGCGCGGCGCGGGATCGCGCATCGCTCGGATGCCATGCGCTCCCTGATGCTGGCCGCGGACGATCTCCTGCGCCCGGATGAGGGTATGACGGATGAGTTGAGAGGGATGAGCGCGGCGCTGAACCGGGTCGGCAACAACGTGAACCAGGTCGCGCGCCGCCTGAATGAGGCGAAGCTCAAGGGCGAGCGGCTGCCCTATACGCCCGCAAGCCATGCCGAGATCCGCGATCTCGCGATGCTCGTCTTCGACATGGCCGACCAGATCCAGGAGATGTTCCGCGCGCGGCGTCGCGAACTGGACCTCGAGGTCACTAAGGCTCTCGCCGATCTGGTGCGGCAGGAAGCGGAGCAGGTGGCCGAGCATGGCGCGGAGTGAGGCGCGCGGCGTCGGGCCCGCCCTTTTCGATCGCGACTGGAGCCGGGTCTCCGGCAGCTGGCAGGGACTCGCCAGGAACGCGCAGATGGTGCGCGCGGCGCGGGGCTATTCCCCGGCCATATTCAAGCCGATCTCGAAGGGCGGGTGCCACACCGGCGCGCAGCTCAAGGCCCAGCTGACGTATCTTACCACCAAGTCGAGCCACATCCTCGACAGTCGTGGCACACATGATGGCAAGAAGACCCTGTCCGAGGCCGAGATCGACCGGGTCGTACGCCGCTTCGAGAACCAGTGGGGTGAGCGGCACAGCCCCAAGCTCGGCCATACCTCGCATCTGCTGATGGCCTTTCCCGTCGGCTCCAGCGGTGAGGAGGTGCGCGCGATCACCGAGACTATCTGTGAGCGGTTCTTTCAAGGTGAGGGGTCGCAATTCGACTATATTGCTGCAATACACCAAGATCGCGCGCATCCACATGCGCATATCGTTCTGAACCGCCGCAGCAAGGATGGCGAAATGTTCTTTCTCGGGAAGGATCACCACTTCAACTACGACGCCTTTCGGGCGGCGATGGTCGACGCGGCGCAGGTCCACGGGATCCGGCTCGAGGCGACACGGCGTCTTGACCGGGGGGTCACGACCTACCGCGCCGAGATTGATGAGGTCTACAAGGCCCGTGACGAGGGCCGGCCGCCGGTCGAGCGCCAGCGCACAGGCGCTGATCTCGCCGCCGCCCTGCAGACGGTGGCGCGCAATGCGCTGATCTATCGGGGTCTGGCGGTCGAGGCGTCCCGGTCGAACTTCGATGACGTGGCCGAGGCGCTCGAGCGGGCCAGCACCATCCTTGCCAGTGGCGGTCAGATCCAATCTGACGGAGCCATCTATATGTCCCAAGACGAAACAGCGTTTGACACGCTGATCACCGAGTTTTCCCAGAACATCCGCCAGATCGAGGCTGCGATCGACCGTGCGCCTGCGTCCGAGCGGCCGGAGATCGAGCGCAAGCTTACCGATGTGCTGGCCTCGGTCGCGCATCTGAATCCGCTTGGAGACCGCTCGGCTGCGCTGCTCGATGCACCTTCACGGGACGGCGTCTATGCGCGGGCCAACATGCGCGAGGACCAGATGGGACGCCTCGACGACAATGCGGTGAAGGCGCGCCTCAGCGAGGCACTGCAGGGCACGGGCATCGATCCCGAGGCGGTTGCCGCCCGCATGCGTGAGGGTGCCGGCAATGCAGCCCTCGAACGGCAGTGGCTTGCGCAGGATCTGCGCGCCATCGCCACGGCGAGCGACCTCGATCTGGAGAAGGGCGAGGATCGCGAGGAAGCGCTGGACCGGCTGGAAGCCGTTCACGTCCGCCTGGGCGATACTCTGACCGATGCGCGCATCTTGCGGGCGGTCGACGATGTCGATGAGGCGGAGGATGCCGAGGTCTCGCTCGCCGAGCGTCTGACGCCACTGGGCCGCGATCTCGACGACGCGGGACCGGACGCCTTCGCCCCGTCCGAGCGGCAGGACTTCCAGCAGCTGGTCGCCCAGTTTCGCCGGACGGATTTCACTCATCCGTTCTCGGATGACCCGTCCGTGCGCAGGGCCGGTGCTGTCGAAGTGGAAGAAGCCCGCGCCGCCTTCAACGCCTATGCGCAACGGTCGCCCGATCATGCCGAATTGGCCTCGATGGCATGGGACAAAATCACCGACAGCCGCAAGCCACAGGAGTTCGCCGTCGAGGAGAAGGATCGCAGGCTACACGCGGGCGACATGGACCTGGCTATGCGCGATCCCACGCAACATCTCGGTCCGATCACCGAAGATGACCGCACCCTCGCGCGCTACCGCGCGGAAATGCCCGATGAAGAATTCGGGACGGCGGTGCAGGAGGAAATCAACCGCCTCCGCGCCATGGGTGCATCGCGCGCCTATATCAGCGAGCGGAGTTTCGACATCGAGGATCAAGCGCGGCAAGACTATGCCGAGCGGCGCTTCATGGCTGAGACCGCCCCTGATGTGATGACGTTCCTCCAGCGGGCCGAGGCCGAGGATGGCACAGCTCTCTCCGAAACAGCTGGGCAGCGCCTGATCGAGCAAGTCGACAGAAACCTCACGCCAAACGCGGTCACCGCCCTGCGCGCGGGCCATGCTGATGTGTTGGACAAGTTCACCGAACATCCGCTGCGGCAGCTGGAACTCGCGAAGGCCTATCTGGAAAGCAGTGAAGTGACCGCCCACGGGCCGGCCATGGAGCGGGTGCTGGATGCGCTCGCCGAGGAACAGATCGAGGCGCAGCGCGCGCGTCACGCCGCGGCCCATGGCGAAAAAGGGATCACCCATGGATAAGGGCAAGATCGCGGGCGGCATCCTCAGCCTGACGCTGGTCGGCCTCGCCATCGGCTATGTCGTGGCCACGGGCTATTTGATCCTGCGCTATGGGCTGTCGACCGAGCGCATTGATTTCACATTGCTCGCGCGGGAATACCGCGGGCTTGGGACCACCGCCACGAAGGACTTCCTTTGGGTGAACCTGATCCTAGGCGGCTTCGGCATAGCCGCGCTCATGTTGAGCGTCACGCTTCTCGGCGACGCACTGACCCGGTTCGGCACGACACATTGGCAGACCAAGGCCGAGATGAAGCGCAACGGCTTTTTTGCCAAGCCGGGCGGTGGGTTCCTGTTGGGCAAGCTTGGTCGCCCGAAATCGAAGGGTCCCTTCCTCGTGTCAAAAACTTTCCCGCATGCGCTGATCGTGGCGCCGACGGGTCGAGGCAAGGGCGTGGGCTTCGTGATCCCGAACCTTCTGACCTACAAAGGCTCGGCCGTGGTGCTCGACGTAAAGGGCGAGAACTTCCGCGAGACCTCGCGCTTTCGCGCCAGCATGGGCGACAAGGTGTTCCGGTTCGCGCCAACAGACTGGGACCGGCCGACGCATCGCTACAACCCGCTTGCCCGCATCGCGGCCATGACCAATCCCGACCGGCAGCAGATGGAGCTGAAGCTGACCGCAAAGCTCTTCCTGCAGACCGACAACGAAAAGCTGAGCGGGCTTCTGGCCGGGGGCATCGATCTGTTCGTGGCGGCCGGCCTTCTGGCCTTCGAGCGCGGCGTGCCGACCATCGGCGAGATCTACCGCATCACCGCTTCGGGCGGCGACAAGCAGAAGGAATACCTCAAGCGCGCGCAGGAGGTGAAGAACAAGTCGGCCAAGCTGATCTTCGAGCGCATGGCATCGACCAACAATGACACCCTGACCTCCTACCTGTCGCTCTTGATGACCTCGGGTCTCGACACCTGGGACAACCGTGCGATCGACGCGGCCACCGCGACCTCGGATTTCTCCTTCCGGGACATCCGGCGTCGCCCCCACGCCATTTATCTCGTGGTCGAGTCCGAGATGATCCGCCCGCTAGCTCCGCTGATCCGGCTCTTTTTCTCCGACCTGATCGCCTCGCTGCAGGCGCAAGAACCGGGGGACGACGAGCCTTGGCCGGTGATGATCATGCTCGACGAATTCGACCGCCTTGGGAAAATGCCGATCGTCGCCGAAAGCATCAAGACGCTGCGCTCCTTCGGCGGGAACCTCGCCATTGTCACCCAGACCATCCCGGCACTGGACGAGATCTATGGCGAAAACACGCGCCGGTCGCTTCAGGGCGGCGCGGGCGTGAAGCTCTACCTCACCCCGTCCGAGCAGAAGACCATCGAGGAGCTAAGCCAGGCGGTCGGCAAGACCACGAAGCGCGTGGTCACACGGTCCCGCGCGGTCGGGCGCAACCCGTTCGAGGGGCGCAGCGTTTCCGAGCGGACAGAGGATACGCCGCTCCTGACGGAAGACCAGGCACGCCGCATGGACCTCGACGAGGTGATCCTCGTGATCGACGCGCAGATGCCGATCCGGGCGCGGCGGATCAAGTATTTCGAGGACCCGATACTCAAGGTGCTGCATGCCGGTCAGGCGGGGAGTTTCCCGTACCCTGACGAGGACGGGCTGCGGCGGGATCGGCAGATGACCGAGACGCGGGAGACGGTAGAGAAGCTGAAGCTGGAACTGCGGGAGGTGCGGGCGGCTGCTGGGGCGCAGGGGCCTGGGACTGCGTCCTCGTCGATGACCGTTGAGCCACCTGCAACAGAGACGCAGGATCCTCAGCCAGCGCCATCAGGTCGGGCGCGCGGCCGCGCAGCACGCGCTGCAGCGGGTGGCGGTGGGTCCGGTCAATTGTCGTTCGATCTTGCTGGGCTGGGGCTCAAGGAGGCAGACAGGACCCAACTTGCGTCGGCTGTGCAGACGACGCGGTCGATCATCGAAGTTCATGGATGAGCGATGATGGCCGCTTCGCGGACAGTGTCGTCCGGGCCCACTGGGACTTGCACACGGATTGTACGTTGATACGTCCTACCTGCCCCGGGTTGCTACGAAGTCGAGGGTCACACCTCCGATGAACAGACCGATCTCGACAGTATTTCGAAGAGTTTTTTCCAAGACGTCAGTCCCCGATCACTGCAGAACATCATTCTCTTTTGGTCAATCCCACGTTGTGCCAGCGGTTAGGCGCCTGCGACAATGGACATTCTCGTGAGTAATGCCTATCTTTGCAGCATGATCGAACGTGTCATCACCATGCTTGCCATACTCGCGATCACCGTGGTGACGACGGTGACCTCCGCGCACGCGACACGCATGAGCATGAATTCCGGTGTGGATCACGCGAGGCATGTCGCCGACATGATGCACTCTCCGGTCATTGCGAGCCCCGACTGTGCCGCTGGAGAGCACTGTGGACAGGCCGATGCCGAGATGTGCGCGTTCGTCTGCGCAGGTCTCTCGGCCTTTCTGACGTCGGCAGGCGGTGAAGCTGGGCACGCCCACGGTGCCGCCAGTCATGACGTCGCGTCCGAGGCGATCCACGTCAGCCGTGCGCCGGGACTGAACGAACGCCCTCCGAAGCTCCGTCTCCTCTAATCGCGCCCGGGCAGACGCCTGCGGCGTCCCATCGGCCTTGATGAACGGGACGGGATGTCCCGAGGAGACGACCATGAACACGCTTTCACGACGCGGCTTTCTTGCCGCAAGCGCCGCCGCCATTGGCGCGGCACAGATGCCCCGCATCGCCTTTGCGCAAGGGGCGGCGCCGATCAGCCTCGCCGCCGCGACCCGGACCCTCGATATCGATGGACGCGCCGCAACCGTCTTTGGCCTTGTCGGTCCCAGCGGTCAGGGGTTGATCCTCGACCCCGGCCAGAGGTTCCGGGTCGATCTGACCAACGATCTTGATGTCGGCACCATCATCCACTGGCATGGCCAGATCCCGCCCAATGCGCAGGACGGCGTGCCGGACATGCCGATGCCCCTCCTCGCGTCCGGAGAGACCCGATCCTACGATTTTGAGACGCGGCCGGGCACGCATTGGATGCACAGCCATGTGCCGACGCAAGAGATGCAGCTGCTGGCAGCACCGCTGATCGTGCGCTCGGCCGAGGACGTTGCTGCTGACCGGCAGGAGGTCGTGATGTTCCTGCATGATTTCTCCTTCAAGGGCCCCGAGGAGGTTCTGGCGGAGATCGGCGCGGGTCATGGCGGCGGACACGGCGCAGGTCATAGTGCCACTGCGGCGCCCGATCAAGGCGCGCCCATGGGAGGCATGGGCGCGATGCAGGGCATGGATCATGGCGCGATGGGCCATGGCGGCATGGGCAACATGGGTGCGATGATGGGCATGGGCGGCCAGATGGGCGGCATGGCCATGGACCTGAACGATTACGACTGGGACGCCTATCTCGCCAACGACCGGACCCTGTCGGACCCCGAGGTGGTGCAGGTCGAGCGTGGCGGGCGCATCCGGCTGCGGGTCATCAACGCCGCCGCGGCGACGGTGTTCTGGATCGACACCGGGGGTGCCGAGGCGCGACTGGTCGCGACGGACGGCCACGCCGTCCAGCCTGTCGCGGGCAACCGGTTCGGGCTGGCCATGGGTCAGCGGCTGGACATCGAGATCGACCTGCCGAACGACGGCGGCACCTGGCCGATCCTCGCCCTGCGCGAAGGCGCGCGCGAGCGCACCGGCCTGATCCTCGCTACGCAGGGAGCCGAGGTCCGGCGCCTCGATGCCATGGCGGAGACCGCAGCACCCGCGTTCGACACCGATCTTGCACAGGAGGCGCGCCTCATCGCCCGCGATCCCCTGCCGGATCGGCAGGTGGACCGCAGCCAGATGCTGATGCTCGGCGGCTCGATGCACCCCTATGTCTGGACGATCAACCGGGCCGTCTGGGGCCAGCACCAGCCGATCACCGCGCGCAGCGGCGAACGGGTCGTGCTGTCGTTCCACAACATGTCGATGATGGCCCACCCGATGCATCTGCACGGGCATGTGTTCCAGGTCGTCGGCCTGAACGGGCGGCGTGTTGCCGGTGCCCTGCGCGACACGGTTCACGTTCCGCCGATGTCGATGGTCGATGTCGCCCTGGACGCCGGCGAGGCCGCGCGCTGGATGCTGCATTGCCATCACATGCCGCACCTTGCGACCGGCATGATGACCGAATTCGCGGTCACGGCGTCGGTGTGATCCGGGCGGGGCGTCCGGACAGGGCGCCCCGATGTCCCGACACCGATCCTGTGCTGTCCTGCCCCATGTTGTCGTGATGGCCGGTCAATAGGCGCACCCTGCGGGTGAAAATCAGGAGGATGAGACGATGAACTGGAACGATATGGGCTCCGGAATGGGTTTCGGAATGGGGATTGGCTGGCTCTTCGGCCTGCTGATCCTTGCGCTGGTGGTTTTGGCCATAGCAGCGCTGGTCAAATATCTTCGGAAATAGACGAAAGGACTTCTCAATGGCTTACACAATCAATCGCATGATCCCCGACATCGGGATCGAAGACGTCGACCCGCGCACCCGTGCTGCGCTGGCGGACTATGGCTTCGGCGTCCTGACCGAGATCGACGTCAAGGCTACGATGAAAAAGAAGCTTGACGTCGAGATGCCCGCCTACCGCATCCTCGGCGCCTGCAACCCGAAGATGGCGTATCAGGCGATCGGGATCGAGCCTCGGGTCGGCGCGATGCTGCCCTGTAACGTCATCCTGCGCGAGGTGGACGGCGGCGTGGAAGTCAGCGCCATCGATCCTGTGGCGTCGATGCAGGCGATTGAGAACGCCGAGCTGACGGCCGTGGCGGGCGAGGTGCGTGACCTCCTGGCGAAGGCCATCGCGGCGGTGTGAGATGAGCCTGCGCGCCACCATTCTCGCCGGCCTTGCGATCCTCGGGATCGTCCTGCTCGCTGTCTGGCAGGTCGCGCCTTCGGTGTTCGCCGAGGCGCGCAGCCTTCTGCAGCCCGAGCGTCTGGAGAAACTGGTTGCGCGCGCCGGCCTCTGGGGGCCGGTCGTGATCGTCACGTTCATGACCATTGCGGTCGTAGCCAGCCCGATCCCGAGCGCGCCCATCGCAATGGTGGCAGGTGCGGCCTACGGGCATGTCTGGGGGACAGGGCTGGTCGTGATCGGGGCGGAACTCGGGGCGCTGATCGCCTTCGGCCTCGCGCGGGTTCTGGGGCATGATGTCTTGCGGCGGGTTTTTGGTGACCGCGTCGATGCCGGGCTGCTCGGCTCGCAGAACGCGTTGACGGCGACGGTTTTCGCCAGCCGCCTTATGCCCTTCGTGTCCTTCGACATGGTCAGCTACGCGGCCGGACTCAGCCGTCTCCATGCTTGGCGTTTCGCCGTCGCGACACTGGCGGGCATCATCCCGGCGAGCTTCCTGCTTGCCCATTTCGGCGGCGAGGCGGTTAGCGGAGACCTCGGGCGCGCAACTTGGGCAGTTCTCGGTCTCGGGCTCGTGACGGGCTTGCCGCTGCTCTGGGTGGCGCTGCGGCAAAAGCCTGAAAAGGAAAATCCATGACGAAAAGTGATTACGAGAAAAACAGCATTACCCTCCCGGGTGCTGTGGCCATGGGAACCGGCGTGATGATCGGCGCGGGCATCTTCGCGCTGACCGGGCAGATCGCCGAACTCGCCGGGCCTCTCTTCCCGCTCTCGTTCATCGTGGGCGCCATCGTGACCGCGTTCAGCGCCTACACCTACATCAAGATGTCGAACGCGTATCCGTCAGCGGGCGGCATCGGGATGATCCTGAAGAAGGCCTACGGCCCGACGACGGTCGCGGCGGGCGCGGCCCTCCTGATGGCGCTGTCGATGGTGATCAACGAAAGCCTCGTCGCGCGCACCTTCGGCACCTACACGCTGCGGGCGTTCGGCGGCGATCCGGACAGCATCCTCGTGCCTATTCTCGGTGTCGGGCTGATCGTCTTCGCCTATCTCGTGAACGCATCGGGCACCCGGTCGGTCGGGCTGTTCTCCATCATCATGGCCGTGCTCAAGGTGGGCGGCATCGCGCTGTTCGGCGCAGCGGGTCTTTGGGCAAGCGGCATCTCGTTCGAGGCGACGGGTGATGATTTTGCAGCCACAGGGTTCGTGGCGTCGGTTGCGCTGTCGATCCTGGCCTTCAAGGGCTTCACGACCATCACCAACAGCGGCGCAGAGGTCACCGACCCGCACCGCAACGTGGGCCGGGCCATCATCTGGTCCATCGCGCTCTGCGTCGTCGTCTATCTGTTGGTGGCCTTCGCGGTCGGCTCCAGCCTGCCGCTCGACCGCATCGTGGCGGCGAAGGACTACGCGCTGGCCGAGGCCGCCGAGCCCGCGCTCGGGCAAACAGGCTTCTACCTGACGGTGGCGCTGGCGCTGGTGGCCACCGCGTCGGGTCTGATCGCCAGCGTGTTCGCGGTCTCGCGGATGCTGGCGATGCTGACCGACATGAAAATGATCCCGCACAGCCATTTCGGGATGCAAGGCACGATCAAGGACCACACGCTCGTCTACACCGTCGTGATAGCGGGCTTCCTGACGGTCTTCTTCGATCTCAGCCGCATCGCCTCGCTCGGGGCCTTCTTCTATCTGGTGATGGACATGATCATCCACTTCGGCGTGTTCCGGCATCTGCGCGAGGAAATTGGTGCGCAAGGCTGGGTGTTGCTGACGGCCATCGCCCTCGACGCCGTGGTGCTGGCCGCCTTCGCTGCGATGAAGTGGCAGTCCGACCCGCTCATCGTCGTGGTCGGCATTCTTGGCATGGCGCTGGTGTTCCTGTTCGTCCGGCTGTTCTTAGCGCGCAATCCTGTCGGGGAAGGCGCTCACGACCATCACTAAAGGGCTTGAGCTTCCAGTCCTTGGAGGCGGCAAGCAAGAAACATCGAAAGGCTGGCAGACCATGGAGCACGATCACCATCACGCAACGCCCGACATCCCGGCTGGGACCGAGACGGCAAAGGACCCGGTCTGCGGGATGACGGTCGCGGTCAAGGCGGACGGGCGTCACGCCGCGTTCCAGGGCGAGACCTTCCATTTCTGCTCGGATAAGTGCCAGACGAAGTTCCAGGCGGATCCGTGGTTCTATGCCTCCGGCCGCGCGTCCGGGCAGAAGAAGGCAGCTCCCGCCAACGTCCAGTACACCTGTCCGATGCATCCCGAGATCGTCCGGGATGCGCCGGGGTCCTGCCCGATCTGCGGCATGGCGCTGGAACCGATCGTACCGTCGGACGAGCCCAGCGAGGAATTGACCGACTTCACCCGCCGGATGTGGATTTCCGCCGCGGCGGCGGTACCGCTTGTCATCCTGACCATGGGCGAATTGGTCGCCCTGCCGGTGCGCGACTGGATCGGGCATCAGACAACAAGCTATCTCGAGTTCGTGCTGGCCACACCGATCATCCTCTGGGCGGCGCTGCCGTTCTTCCGGCGCGGCTGGGATTCGATCGTGAACCGCAGCCCCAACATGTGGACGCTGATCAGCCTCGGCGTGGCGGCGGCCTATCTCTATTCGCTGTTCGCCACGTTCCTCCCGGGCGTTTTCCCCGAACAATACCGGATGGGCCACGGCGTCGGCACCTATTTCGAGGCAGCCGTGGTGATCGTCACGTTGGTCTTTGTGGGGCAGGTTCTCGAACTGCGCGCGCGCGAACGCACAGGCGACGCGATCCGCGCACTCCTCGACCTCGCGCCCAAGACAGCGCGGCGGATCCTGCCTGACGGCACCGAATACGACGCGCCGCTCGGGAACATCATGGAGGGTGACAGGCTGCGCGTGCGCCCGGGCGACGCGGTCCCGGTCGACGGAACGGTGATCGAGGGCCGCTCGTCTCTCGATGAAAGCATGCTGACCGGCGAGTCCATGCCGGTGGAAAAGGGTCCGGGCGATGACGTGACCGGCGCCACGATCAACAAGAACGGCAGCCTCGTGATCGAGGCGGGCAAGGTCGGCGCCGACACCGTGCTGGCGCAGATCGTCGCCATGGTGTCGAACGCGCGCCGGTCCCGCGCGCCGATCCAGGGGCTGGCCGACCGCGTGTCGGCGGTGTTCGTGCCGACCGTCGTCGCAATAGCGATCATCGCCTTCGTAGTCTGGCTGATCTTCGGCCCCGAACCTGCGCTGGTCTTCGCCATCGCCTCTGCCGTGTCGGTGCTGATCATCGCCTGCCCCTGTGCGCTTGGTCTCGCCACGCCGATCTCGATCACCACGGCGGCGGGCCGCGGCGCGCAGGCGGGCGTGCTCATCAAAGACGCCGAGGCGCTGGAGCGCATGGCGGGCGTCGATACGCTGATCGTCGACAAGACCGGCACACTGACCATGGGCAAGCCGAAACTGACGGATACGGTCGCACTCGATGATCTGGCGGAAATGGATTTGTTGTCGCTCGCCGCAGCCCTGGAGCGCGGTTCCGAACACCCTCTGGCCGAAGCCATCGTCGAGGGCGCCGAGGCCCGGGGGGCACCGCGTCAGGAGGCAACGGACTTCGACGCCATCACCGGCAAGGGCGTGAACGGCAAGGTCAGCGGGCGCGCGGTAGCGCTCGGCAACGCCGCCATGATGCGGGATATGGGTCTGGACACGGGCGCAGCCGAGGCGAAGGCAGATACCCTGCGCGCCGAGGGCAAGACGGCGATGTTCGTCGCCGTCGATGGCGTGCTCGCCGGTATCGTGGCGGTCGCCGACCCGATCAAGGACAGCACCGCGCAGGCCATCCGCGAACTGCATGCGCAGGGACTGCGCGTCATCATGGCCACCGGCGACAACGAGCGCACGGCGCAGGCAGTGGCCGGCCAGCTTGGCATCGACGAAGTGCGCGCGGGCATCCTGCCCGAGGCGAAAAAGGACCTGATCGAGCAGTTGCGCCGCGATGGCCACAAGATCGCGATGGCGGGCGACGGTGTGAATGACGCCCCCGCGCTGGCCGCTGCGGACGTCGGCATCGCCATGGGAACTGGCGCGGATGTGGCGATGGAAAGCGCCGGCATCACCCTGTTGGGCGGCGACCTGATGGGCATCGTACGCGCGCGAAAACTCGCGCGCGCCACCCTGCGCAATATCAAGCAAAACCTGTTCTTCGCCTTCGCCTACAACGCGCTTGGCGTCCCTATCGCGGCAGGACTGCTTTACCCTGTCACCGGCCTTCTCCTCTCGCCGATGATCGCGGCGGCGGCCATGAGCCTGTCGTCGGTCTCGGTGATCACCAACGCCCTGCGACTTAGGCGGGTCGATCTCTGACCTGTCCGTCTACACATGCAAACTCGAAAGGAAGATCAGATGAACCAAGACACTTTTTCCCGCCGCACGCTTCTGCTCGGCGCAGTTGCGCTGGTGGCTGCGTCGTCCTTGAGGACTCTGGCACAAGGCACCGGACCGGCGATCCACGTGATGAAGGACCCGAACTGCGGCTGCTGCTCGGCCTGGATCGATATCCTCGAAAACGGCGGCTTTGTCGTCACGACCGAGGCGAGCGCCGGAACGCTTCTGATGCGCTACAAGCTGGACAACGGCATCCCGCAGGAGATGGTCTCCTGCCATACGGGCCGTGTGGACGGCTACACGATCGAGGGCCACGTGCCCGCTGCGGACATTCGCCGTCTTCTGGTGGAACGCCCCGACGCGGTCGGCCTTGCAGTTCCCGGCATGCCCTACGGATCGCCCGGCATGGGCCCGGAGTCGCAGCGAGAGGCTTATGTCGTCTACCTGATCCGTCGTGACGGCACGACAGAGACATTCTCAAGCTATCAGGCAGCCTGAGATTCGCATGACATTCAGGGGCATACGTTGAGGCTCGCTCAAAGCTGTGACGCCCAGCGGGGGTGCTGGTCGTCCACGACAAACGGATGCGCGTGGCGCCGGGCGCCCTTCAGATGGGGGTGGTCGAGCGGCAGATTGTCATGGCTGTGCTCGAGGATCTCTGGATCCTCCTGCGGCCAGAGGCGAAGGGCCGACAACGCGCCGACGCCCGCCAGCGCCGCCAGCGTCCCGAGGGCCGCGACCGGCCCGAACTGCGTCATCAGCCAGCCGGACAGCGGATAAGTGACGAGCCAGCACGCATGGCTGAGCGCGAACTGGGCGGCGAAGAGCGCGGGGCGATCCTCCGCATGGGCGGAGCGCCGCAGCAGGCGGCCGGAGGGGGTGAGCACCGCCGAATACCCCAGTCCCACCAGCAGCCATGCACCAAGGAGGACGGGCCAGGTGAGCCCAAGGGCGGCGACCTCTCCGGCCAGACCGAGGAGCGTCAGCACCATGAGCGCAGCGCCGGCGACCATCACCGGTCGGTCCGGCAGGCGGTCGAGCAGCTTCGGCAGCGCAAGTGCGGCCAGCATCGAGCCCGCGCCGAAGGCGAACAGCGTCCAGGCCAGCGCGGATGCGTCCAGCCCCAGCGTGCTGCGCACCAGCACCACCGAGTTGACCAGCACCATCGCGCCCGCAGCGGCTGCGGCGAGGTTCAGCGCCAGCAGGCCGCGCAGGCGCGGTGTCGCAAGGTAGATGCGGATGCCGCGCGTCGTGCGGTCGTAGATGCCACGCGGCTCGGACGGTTTCGGGCTGGGCAGCAGGACCGAGACGACCAGCGCCGCGGAGGCCGCGAACCCCACCACCGTTCCAAGGAAAAGCGAGTTGTAGCTCACCACCACAAGTAGGAGCCCGGCCAGCATCGGGCTGGCGATGTTCTCAAGGTCATAGGCCAGCCGCGACAGCGACAGCGCCCGCGTGTAGCGCGCCTCGTCCGGCAGCACGTCCGGGATGGTCGCCTGGAAGGTCGGCGTGAAGGCGGCGGACGCCGATTGCAGCAGCAAGATCAGGAGATAGACCTGCCAGACCTCGGTGACGAAAGGCAGGCAGAGCGCCGCGCCCGCCCGCACCAGATCAAGTGCTACCAGAAACGCCCGGCGGTTCACCCGGTTCGCAAAAGCCCCGGCGATGGGGGCAATGCCGACATAGGCCACCATCTTGATGGTGAAGACCGTGCCCAACACCAGGCCTGCGTTGTCGCCCGCAAGATCGTAGGCCAGAAGCCCCAGTGCCACGGTGGCAAGCCCCGTACCCAGAAGCGCCACGACCTGTGCAGCGAAGAGATGGCGATAGGTACGGTCGGCAAGGACTTCGAGCACTGCAGTGACCTCAGAGGTAACGGGAGATGGTTTTCAGTTCATCGCGGTCCGCGGGCGAGTGATCAGCATCGAGGCAATGGTCCAGGTGATCGTGGATCAGCGCACGCTTGGCGTTGACCACCGCCTTCTCGACCGCCTGAAGTTGCTGCGCGATCTCGAGGCAGGGTTTGCCCGCCTCGATCATGTCGATCACGGCACGAAGATGCCCATCGGCGCGCTTCAGCCGGGCGACGAGGGCGGGATGGGTTGCGTGCACATGGGGCTTTGTCATAGAAAGACGCTATCCTCCCCAGGGGGATAGAACAAGATGGCTCCATGAATGGGCCGCGACGACGAGCGGGCGGACAGGCAAGATCGATGGCACTTCTGCGGACATACGGACGAAATGCGTTTGCGACGCTTCTGTGCCTGTCGCTGGTGGTCTGGTCCGTCATGCCGGCCGCAACCCATGCGCCGACTGTCTTCGAGACGATCCAGGATCATCTGGAGATGATCGCCGACCACGGCCATTCGCATGGGTTCGAGGAAGATCTCTACTGGGCCATGCACGGTCACAGCCACGAGGCCGCCGACCACGATCACAGCCAGGCATTCCTGTCGCTGGGTCACGGGGGCCAACTGGTCTTTGCGCAAAGGGATGCGTGGCGGCTCCGGACCTCGCCGGACGGCCCCCACCGCACCTTCCGGATCGAACGCCCTCCACGTGCCTGATCGGCATCGCGCATCGCGCGGCATACCGATCCTTTAACAGCACAACGGAGATCTATTCATGACTTCAGGCTATTGGGGCTTGCGCGCGCTGGCATCGCGCCGCGCGGTCGCCCTGACCATTGCAGTGCTCGCGCTCTACGCATCCAGCGTGGCGCAGGTGCTCGCCCACAACGTCACCGAAGGTGACGCGGGCTACATCCAGGAAATCTGGGGGGTGCACATCATCCCCTTCATATATCTCGGCGCCAAGCACATGGTGACGGGATACGACCACATCCTGTTCCTGCTTGGCGTCGTCTTCTTCCTCTACCGGATGAAGGACGTGGCCATCTACGTCAGCATTTTCGCCATTGGCCACTCGGTCACGATGCTGGCGGGCGTCTGGTTCGGCTGGGGCATCAATGCCTACATCATCGACGCCATCATCGGCCTGTCGGTAGTCTACAAGGCGCTCGATAACCTCGGGGTTTACCAGCGCTGGTTCGGGTTCCAGCCCAACACCAAGGCCGCGACGCTGATTTTCGGGCTGTTTCACGGCACCGGGCTCGCAACCAAGATCCTCGAATACGAGATCGCGGAAGACGGGCTCTTGGCCAACCTTCTGGCTTTCAACGTGGGCGTCGAAGTCGGGCAACTTCTCGCGCTGTTCGTGATCCTGATTGTCATGGGCTACTGGCGCAGGAGCCCGAAGTTCATGACCCAGGCAACCTATGCAAACATCATCATGGTTCTTCTTGGCGTCTTGCTGACCTATCAGCAGATCGCCGGATTCATCGCCAGCACATAAAGGAAAGAACAATGCACAACGCACCGAAACCCAACATCGAAGACCTGCCAACACCGGCTCAACTGCGCCGCTCGACGATCATCGCTGGCATCGGGGCGGTGGTCATTGGCCTGATGGTGTATCTGCCCGCTGAATATGGCACGGACCCGACAGGCGTGGGCAGCATTCTGGGCTTGACCGAAATGGGCGAGATCAAAACCCAGCTTGCGGAAGAAGCGGAGGCGGACCGGTTGCTGGACCTCGAGGCTGCCGGAGGCGACCAGTCCTCGAGCCTGCTCGACGATATCTTCGGCCTGTTCGTGGGGGCGGCCCACGCTCAGGATGCGGAGGTGTGGCGCGACGAGACAAGCTTCACGCTGGCGCCCGGCGACACTGCGGAATGGAAACTCGTAATGACCGAGGGACAGACCGCGCAATACCGCGTGCTGGTCGAAGGCGGACGGATCAACTTCGACTTGCACGGCCATGGTGGTGGCCAATCGGTTACCTACGAACGAGGCCGTGGCTCGACGGGGGACGAAGGCGAGATCGTAGCCGCATTCGACGGCGAGCACGGCTGGTTCTGGCGCAACCGCGACAGCGAGGCCGCCACCGTGACCGTTCAGCTCCGTGGCGAATACGCCGAGTTTCGCAACGCAAACTGAACTCTTCCACGATCGGCGGCGCGTCTTCGGCGCGCCGCCGATCGCTTCCGGCTTCACCCACCCAACCGCTTCGCCCTCTCCGCCATCCTGACCACCTGCGCGCTTGCGGTGGCCGCAGCGCTTCGCACGGCGGCGGGAGCTTGCACCGCCCCTCGGCCGATCGCTTCGCCCGTCGTGAGCGCACCGATCCTAGCTCTTCCTTGCACACCTGAGGTGTTCACCAAGCCCCGCAGGACCCCTGCGGAGCCGCTGACGATAGCGGGTGCCGCGGCCACCATAAGGTTCCCCGAAATCCCCCGCACGATCAGGGGAGTCGCCGCGACAAAACCCTTCGCCAGGAATACCATCACGAAGAATGGCACGAGCGAACCGATGTTGGTCGCGGAGTTCGGATCACCGAGCTGGGCCAGCAGCGAATTCGCCATGCCGACGACGGTCGAGAACATGGCGGCGATGACGATGGGGTAGAAGGCGTAGCTGATCGTCGTCGAGACCCACCTGTGAAAGAAATCCTTGGTCGCATCGAACAGCGACAAAGCGATCATGATCGGAGCGAGGCCGAGCATCAGGGTCAGCATCATCTTGGCGAAGATGAGGACGATGCCCGTCATGAAGCCGAGCAGGCTCAACATGACAAGGCCGATCCCGCCCAGGATCGCGCCGGTCATCCAGTTCAGGTTGTTGCCGATCGCGTTCAGGTATTGGCTGAACTCGGTGATCAGCCGGTCGAATTCGCCCGCGAAGTAGGTGGCCCCTGCCCCGCCGCCGCCAACCGAGGAGATCAGAGCCCCGGCAACGTAGTCGAGCCCACCGATAACAGCATTGGCGACCGCGTTGAAGTTGGCCCAGTTGAAGGCAAAGAGCCCTATCAACATCAGCTTTATCAAGTACCAGAAGAAGCTGGCCCCATCCATGCTTCGGAACTGGAAGGCCATGTTGATGCAAACGCCGATCAGCGAAAGCGTGACCATCAGCAGGACGATCGTGCCGGTATTGCTCGCCACAGCCCCGAACTGGGACTCGGCGGCATCGGCAAGGAAGCCGTCGGCGGTTCCGACCATCCAGCTGACGATGCTCATTACCAGTTGCCCTGAGCTTCGCAGAAATCCTGGACGTCGCGGGCGATCTGGTTCTGTTCGTTGCGGAGGGCCAATTGGGTCTGAGTGTGCTCTGCCTGCGTGCTTGTCGCGAACCGTTCCTCGTATTCGGCCGAGGCTGCATCCCATGACGGGAAGCGGACATCACAGCCGCAGTCGCCAGTTTCCTTGATCGCCTCCCATGACCGCAGCTCGTAGAGCCGCATCAACGTCAGTGCCTTGTAGGCCTCACGCGGGTGAATCTCGTCCATCCAGGTCGGGCGAGCAAGCCGGTCGTTGCAGATCCGGTATTGCTGGGGCGACATGGTCACGGTGAGATCGTTCGTCACCTGAGGCGCGGTCTGGGCCGCGAGGGGCGCGGCCAGCAGGGTGACAGCGGCGGCGAGGGTGGTCTTGCGCATGGGGGTTTCCTTTCGGTTCATTCGGCCGCGACCGTGGGGCGCTCGGCACCCCCGGCTGGACCGGTGTTCTGGTCTGGATGTCTTGCCTGCCCCGGCAGGAAGAACTCGGTGATGCCGCGGGCGCCGTCATGGCGACCGGCCTGGATGACCACGTCGATGGAGCCCTCGATGTAGTCGACCATGTCGGCATAGGTCATGGGCACGTCAGTCTTGAGGGCTGCGATGGCGAGTCGGCGGACGGCCAGCTGTGGGGTCTCGGCATGCAGCGTGGTGAGCGAGCCGCCATGGCCGGTGTTGATCGCCTCAAGGAAGGTCATGGCCTCGCGACCACGGACCTCGCCCAGCACGATCCGATCAGGCCGCATCCGCAGGGTCGAGGCCAGAAGCACGTCGGCGCTGCGGGCCTCGGTGTCGCGGTCGGCAATCAGGGTTACGGCGTTTGGCTGTTCGGGGCGCAGCTCCGCCGCCTCCTCGATGGTGATGATCCGCTCTTCGGGCGGGATCAGCGAGAGGATCTTGCGCGCCGCGACGGTCTTGCCGGTCGACGTGCCCCCCGAGACGATCATGTTGAGCTTGTTCTCGACGCAGAACCGCAAGGCGGCGTCGATGTCGCCGGAGGCCACCACATCGCGCAAGGCGGCGTTCCGTTCGCGGCGCAGGCCTTCAAGGCTACGCTCCTTGCCATAGAGGAACCCGAGCTTGATGGCCTCCAGAGGCAGGGAAGAGAAGAACCGCAGCGATATGGAAAACCCACCCTCGACGGCCGGGGGCTGGATCACCTGCGCCCGGATCGGACGATCCCGATAGAGGATCGAGACCGAGACGATGGGCTTCTTGGTGCTGAGCGTGGTTGAGGCGGCCGAGGCGATCTGGTTGCCGAGGTCCTTGATCTCGGTCTGGGTAAGCGGGTTGCCGAGACCTCGCATGAAATGATCGCCCTCGAATTCGCCCCAGACCTTCCCGTCGGGGTTGATGCAGATCTCGATCGTGTCGTCGCGTTGCACGTGCGCGCCCAGCCGGTCGAGCGAGGCTTCGAGATAGCTTGCGGCCATGTCAGAAGATCTCCAGATCGCGGTCGACCATGACCGTGATCCGCGTGCCCTGATCGACATGGATCACGGGGCGGATCGCCAGATAGTCCTGCATGACGCTTTGGGTGCTGTCGCGCAGGTCCGTGCCGACGTCGCTCGGGATGTCGGCCGCAGCCTCATCATCGATCTGTCCAGCGGCGGCTGCGGGCAAGGCCCCGATCAGCGAGATCAGCGCGGCCGAACCGAAGCGCTGCGCAAAGCGGGTGTCGACAAAGCCGGTGGTGCCGGTGCGGCCGAGCTCGTCGCCACCAAAGGCGCTGATCTCGACTGTCTGGTTGTCGGGTAGGATGATGCGGTCCCAGGCCACCATGACCCGCGACTGCGCGAGCGCCACATCGGAGCGATAGCGCCCTACGAGACGCGCGCCGCGCGGGATCAGGACACGCGTGCCATCGAAAGAATGGACGTCCTCTGAGACGATGGCGCGGATCGCTCCAGGCAGCGTGCTGTCGAGCGCCGTCTCGGTCACGGCCTGAATCATCGTGCCTTGCACGACGGTGTTGCCGGGGTTCACGATCACCTCGGCCCGCGTCACCGGGGCGGGTCTGGCACCCGCGCGCACGAAGGCTTCGTCTTCATTCAAGCGCGCGGCCTCGAGGCTGTTCTCCCGGTCGGTCCCTGCCCCCATCCCGGAAAACGCGATCATGGGCGACGCGATTCGTTCGGCCCGGGCCTCCGCTTCGGCGATGCGGCGGCGTTCGAGTTCCGCGAGCCGCAACTCCTCCTCGTTCGGGCCGAGGTCAGTCGGCTCAGGCGGGGTCAGCCGCGCGACCTCGAGGTCCATGCGCAGCTGGTCGAGCTCGCGATCGCGTTCGGTCAACTGCCGTTCGAGCGCGCGCTGCGCCTCGGTCGAGGCGGTCTGCAGTGCCGCGATTTGCGCTGTCAGATCAGCGATGGCCTGTTCTGCCCCGCTATCCGATGCCTCGACGGGCCGCGCGCGCAGGTCTTCGAGTTCCGCGCGTAGCGTCGCGAGGCTTTCCATCAACGCAAGTTCCGACGCGGTGGGGCTGGTCTCGGCCGTCGGCGGCGGTGCAGGATCGGCCATCGGCATGGGGGCGAGATCGCCGAAGCCTGATCCCGTGGTCTGGAATTCTTCCGGGGCAGCGGTCGGCAGTGGGGCTTCCGGCGACGGTTGCAAGACGGCCCAAGCCAAACCGCCAACAGCCACGATCCCGGCCACGCCGAGAATGGCGGCTATCGGGGAGGGACGTGCTGCACCGCGCTTCTTGTCGCCCGTTGCTTCAAGCGCCGCCAGGCGCGCGGCCAGGTCTTCGGTGTCCTGGCTCATGATGTGGGCCCACCCATATCCTGAACACAGACCTCGTCTTCGCCGAGGCGCAGGACCCATTGGCGGTCCACGCCCGAGACACGGATGACACCGTCCTCGAGCGCCGTGCTGTTCACCGCCCGCTCGCCGCCGTTCGCATAGCGGAAGATCGCGGGGACAGGAGCGTTCCGAGCAAAGCGGAAGTAGGTGAAGGTGCCATCATCCCAGACGGCCGTCGGTGTGAACTCCTCGCTTGCGCTAACCGCGTAGTTCGCATTCGGCGCATCAGCGGCAACCGCCCGGGTTGGCTGTATGCGGCTTTCGGGATAGCGGAACTGCACGACATAATGTGGGGTCTCCCGCGCCTCGACGACGTGGAAATAGTAGGAGCGTCGGTTCGTGTAGACCGTGATGTTGGTGGCGACGCCCGAGGCCGCAGGCTTGATCGCAAAGGCGCGCCCGCCCGGAACGCCATCGAATTGGAAGCCCACGGTGTCGCCCGCGATGATCGAACGGATGGTCTCGCCCTCGCCGAATTCGACGGTGGTGACCCGGGTCAGGGTGGTGACGATCCGGTAGACCTGCCCCTCGGTCCAGGTCGCGATCCGGACGCGGTTGTCATGGGCGCCGGGGCGCGGCGTGGTCTCAGCCGAAGCTGAGAGTGAAGTGAGCGCCAGGGCACAGACGACCAGCAGGGCGTGAACAGGGGCAAGAACGGGAACAGAGGTCATTCGGAACGGTCCGATCGGATGGCATACTGGGTGACGGTGAAGCCGAAGGGGTTTTGCCAGACGTCGTCGATCGTGCGGGTCCGTTCGGGTTGGAAGGCAAACATGAGCGTGGCGGTGAAGGAACCGTCCTGCGCACCTTGCGGGCTGGTCAGGCGCTTTCTGAGGCGCACCTGCGCGCGGTTGTCCCCGATGAGCGTGATCGAGGCGATCTCGACAGCCATCTCTGCCGCGGGGCCATATCGCGTCGGCGGATAGCTGTCCTGCCCGGAGGTCCACATGGCGCGCATGGTGGCCTCGGCAGCCCCTGTGGATTGCGCCAGCACGCGGCGCACGCGCAGGTCGTTATCGAGTTGGTTGTAGGCCTCGCGATCAAGGATGTAGCGGTAGATCTGCGCCTCGATAATGGCGGGACGCTCCGCCAGCGAGACCGTTTCCACCGTGGCGTTCGGCAGAGCGAGACCGGTCGCGGGGTCATAGGGCACGACGACGGGCGGGGGCGTCTCGACCATCAGAGCGACGGCCGCGGCCGCCAGGCAGCCAAAAACGCCGAAACCTGCACCGCCGAGGCCGATCATCCGCCAGAGCTGTTCCCGGCGCAGTGCGCCATGGATCAGTTCCTCCTCGACGAGTTCTCGCGTGCTCATACCTGCTGTCATGTCTGGGGCCTTGCTCATGGCGCGAGGCTCGGCAGGGTGAAGTCCATGTAACGGCGCTCTTCGGCGACGGTGGCGGCATCCACCACGCCCGCATTGCCTGCGCCGAGGGTCTGGATGGCTTCAAGTTCCCACATCCGCGTCATGGCGATGGCCAGTTCCGCCGTGACGCGGGTGTTGTGGTCCATCGATGCCTTCAGGTCCTCCATGTCGGGGATCATCGCGACAAGCTGTTCGACACGTTCGAGGGATTGCGCTGCCTCGGCGTGGCTGTTCTGGGCCGCCGCCGACATCACGGCACCGGTCGTGGCCCGCGTCGCGACACCTTCCGCGCCGGGATTGCCGCTGGTGGCGATTTCGCGCAGCGAGTCCTCGTCGAAGCCAGCACTGGCAAGCGCCTGTTCCATCTGCGTGCGCAGGGGCCCCGCGTTGGGGCCGATCAGGCTCGACCAGTCGCCCGCCTGGATGCCTCGGATCAGATCGGGGATGTCTTCGAAATTGGCCTGCAGGAGATTGTCGAGGTCACCGCCCATGGCGAGACCGAGGATGCTGCGCGGCCCGGTCAGCGAGGCATACATCTCCTCGAGCTGATCGAACTGCTGCTGCAGGAGGTCGAGCTGTGCCAGCGCATTGTCCAGAAGATCGGTCTGGATCCCGAAATCCTGCAGCATCTGCTGAAGCTGGCGGATTTCCTGGGCGATGTTCTGGGTGTCGACCGTGGGCACGCCCTGTGCTGCGCCAGGACCCGCAAGAGCGGTGGCTAGCACGACGGTCGCGGCGGTGGTGGTGAGGGAAATGCGCAAGCGCCGGATCATCGCAAACTCTCCAAGGTGAAATCCATGAACTGCCGCTCGGCGGCTTGGGCGGCGGCCATGGCGAGTTGTTCCTCGCTGAGGGGCTGGGTGTGGGCGGCCTTGATCCGGGTCCGGATCGCGACCAGCCGGGCAAGCTCGGCCCGGGCGTAAGTGTTGAGTGCGATGGCCTCGTGCAGGTCTTCGGTCTCACCGATGCGGGTGATGATGTCCTGCACCCGCAAGGCAGCTGCGCGGACCGAGACCAATGAGTAGTCGCCATAGACGCCTGCGCCATGGGCCGAGAGGCTGAAGCTCGCGTTGGCGAGGAGCACTGGGTCGATGGTGCCGAGCGCGTCGATTCCGCCCACGGCGGCAAGGTAGCTGTTGTATTGCTGCGGGATCACCACGACGTAGTGCTGGGTTTCTGCGAAAGGTGGGACGCCGCCGTAGTCCTGCACGTTGCCTGGGCCCGCGTTATAAGCCGCAAGTGCGTGGATGATGTTGCCATCGAACATGTTCAGCATCTGCGCGAGGTACCGCGCGCCGCCGGTGACCTGCAGCCAGGGGTCGTCATAATAGGCCGGGTAGATCCCGAGATCGCCCGCCGTGCCGGGCATGATCTGCGTGAGGCCAAATGCCCCAACGGGAGAGCGTGCCCCGATCTGGAAGCGGCTCTCCTGCCAGATCAGCGCCTGCAGAAGGCAGCGCCACTGGACCAGCGACAGTCCTGCGCGGCTCACTCCGGGCAGGCCGTGGGTATGACGCGCGGCGCGGATGATCAGCTCCTCGATCCCTTCCCGGGCATCGCCGAACATCCGGGCTGCGGCCGGGTTGTTGTCCTCGGGTGCATAGAGGCTGGCCGCCGCGCTTTCGACGTCGCCCACAGATCCCTGCACTACCCCCTGCCCCGATTCCAGCCCAGCCACGGTGCCAGCCACATCGCCCGAGCCGAGCGACATCGCATCCATCAGCCCCTCTAGCGAGGCGAGTTGCTGGCGTTCGATCTCGGCCAGCTCCTCCTCGCGTGTCAGCCGGTCCTGCTGCAGCGCCAGGTCGCGATCGGTCTGCTCGAGGATTGCCTGCCGCTCTGCGAAAAGGCGTAGATCAAAAGTCGGCACGCCCTGGGCAACCGCTGGCCCGACGCTGGGACCAGCCAGCGCAAGGCCGATCATCGAGAGGGGGAGCCAGGTCCGCATCGGCTTAGCCGCCCGCCCCCAGCATCACGAAATCGCAGGCCGTGTCGCGCCGCGTGACTTCCGCCCCCATGGTCGAGATCGTGGTCGTCGCGGTTGCCGCCTGCGTGGGCGCATCGCGGAAGTTGAAGCAGTTGGCCTGCGCGGGATTGTGCTGCGCACAGGCTGTCAGGGTCAGGCCGAGGCCAAGCAGCACGACGCTGCGGGTGATGGTACGGGTCATGTCACTCTCCAGAAATCAGGGCGGTCACGGTAGTCGGGGCCGACGAGGGCCTCGCCCTTTTCCATGCCGCCAAGGATGGTCACGAGGGGGCCAAGGGCGCTCAGATCGGCGTCGATCACCACCGAACCCCGGTCATCGCGCACGAGGGCCAGCCGCGAGGCGGAGCCGACACCCAGAAGCACGTCGAGTTCCTTCTCGCTGAGGCCGAGCATCGCGTAGTCGGCGGCTGAGGCGCGGATGTTGGGCAAGAGAACTTGCGTCGGCACGGCTTCCACAATGGTCTTGCCGGTCCGGGTCCGCTCGAGCTGGCTCGCATACTGCGTCATCATCACGACGACGGCGTTCTGCTTGCGCGCGGTGACCAGCCAGTTCGAGAGCCGCTCCGCGAAATACGCGTTGTCCAGCGCCTTCCAGGCCTCATCAATCACGATGATCGTGGGCTTGCGATCTTCGATCACGCGCTCGACCCGGCGGAAGAGGTAGGAGAGGACCGCCATACGTTCCCGCTCACTCTCGGAATCGAGGATGCCGGTAAGGTCAAAGCCTGCGACGTCACCGTCGATGCTGAAACTGTCCTCGGCATTGGCCCCGAAGATCCAGCCATAGCGGCCGTCCGCCGTCCATTCCTGCATCCGCTCGAAAAGATCGCCCTCGTCATCGGTCGAGACGAGGAGCGAGGCAAAGTCCGACCAGTTTCGCAGCCCTGCGTTCCCGGCGCTGGCGTTCTGGCGCACGACCTCCTGCAGGCGGTTGGTTTGCACCGGGGTCAGGGGTTGGTCGCGGCGCTCGAGAAGGCTTGCCAGCCAGTCGGCCAGCCAAGCCTGCCCGCGGGCGTCAATTTCGGTCTGCAGGGGATTGAGGCCCGTGGGTCGCCCGGCCCGCACGGTCGAATAGCTGCCGCCAAGCGCGCGGACGGCCATTTCCATGCCGGCGCGATAATCGAAGACGAAGAGCCGCGCGCCTGCGCGCCGGGCCATGGTCATCAAGAAAGCCGCCAGCACGGATTTGCCCGAGCCGGGGCGGCCGAGGATCAGCGTGTGGCCACCCGTGGGCTCGCGGTCCGGCGCGCCCTGTTCGTGGAAATTGAAGCGGAACCCGCTGCGCTCTGGCGTCGGAAAAAGCGTGATCGGCACGCCCCAGGGCACTTGCGCGGCCGTCTTGCCGAGCGGCGTGCGGTGAAAGGTGGCGAGATCGGCGAAGTTGTGGTTGGTGATCGCAGCCTTGCGGCTGCGCGCGCCAGTGTTCCCCGGATGCTGCGCCATGAAATGCGCCCGTGCCCCGAAGGCTTCCGAGATCAGGTTGATGCCGGAGGTGGCAGAGATGTTGCGGATTTCGGCCGCGATGTCGTCGAGTGCCGTCTGGGATCGCGCATAGACAGCCACCGTCATGTGGTGCTCGCCGAAGATCAGGCGTTTGGATTCCAGATCGTCCTGCGCGAGTTCCAGCTCCTGCGCGAGGCTGACGGCCCCGTCATTGGCCGCCTGCATCAGGCGCAACTGCCGCTTGATCCGGCCTGCCATGATGTTTGCGTTGATCGGCACGAAAGAATGCGTGACCACCATATCGACGGGCAGGTTCAGCTCGTCGAGCATCAGGCTGTCCGTCTTGGCGGGATAGTTCTTCACCGCGAAGATCGCGCCGAGCTTGTCGCCCACAGCGCCGTCGGAGAGCGCGATGGTCGTGCCGCGGAAGGTGACGCGGGTATTGGCGACATCCTCGGCGATCACCCCGAGGCGCGATCGCGGGAAGAGCGGATGCTCCTCGCCGGTGTTCAGAGATCCGAGAAAGCCCAGAAGCTCGCCGCTGCTGGCGGCAAGCAGCCGGGGTTTCAGTTCATCGAAGGACGACAGCAGAAACCCCACGACCTCGTCGAGCTTGCGCAGACGCCGTGTCGTGTCGGCAGCATTCCAGGCACGGGACGCCCCCAGACCGAAGGGCAGACGGCTGCCTGTCTCGGGGCGCTTCAGGACCGTCAGGGTCAGCGTCTTGTCGCGGAGGCCAGATTGAGCCAGATGCGCGCGCCAGCGTTGATCGACGGCGGCAGCGAACCCTTCGCCCGGAATGGGCGGCAGTGACACGTCGACCGCTTTCGAGACTTTGTGCAGGTAGAAGGAGAACTCGGTCCCGACCTGCGCGACGATCCCGGCGAGAAGCCCGCCGATCCGGTCGAGATGCGCATCCTCGCTCGTGGTGCTGTTCACTCCTTCGAGCCGGATGCATTGCATCAGCTCGTTCCCGCGGGTCCGAATCGTCCGGTCGGTCACGAGGCTGACGTAAGGCAGCATCGACGAGAGCCGCTTCTCGCCCTTGAACCAAGCGGGCAGCGCGGTCAGCGGATCGAGGGCGTCTGCGACGTCATCGGCAACTCCATCACGGGGCATAGCTGTCGCCCCCGTGAAGCTTGCGGTTCGCCGTGGGCGGGGTTTCCTGCAAGGTGATGACCAGGACGTCGAGGAAGTTCGGATCCCAGTCCGCGGCTTTCCAAAGCGCCGGCCAGGCCAGCCCCGCGAAGACGGCCACCACCCAGCTCTGGACCCAGAGGAACAGGAGCGTCGAGCCGAAGAGCCAGACCATGGCGTACATGATCGGCAAGCCCATCAGCTTGGGCGGCCTGAGAAGGCCGATGAACACGCGGGACTGGTCGGACATGGGTGATTCTCAGGTCGTCCAGATGGCGGCGACGATGGTGGGTGCCGCGGCGATGCCCGCGATCGCGACCACGACCCAAAGTGCCTGACGGAAATCGAGGATGCCGAAGAGCCAGGAGAGGAACACGCCGATCAGCGCGAGCGTGCCGATCACGATGCCCAACGGGCCGGTGATCGCATCGACGATGCCCTGCAGAAGCGTCTGTACGGGCGATAGGTCGATGCTTTGTGCCAGTGCGGGGCTGGCCAGCACGATCAGGGCCATCGCGCCGAGCGCGACAAGGGAAGATTTGGACGTCACGACAGGTCTCCTCTCAGCCGCTGGAACACGGCTGTCACACGGGCCACATGGCCTTGGGTTTCTTGAAATGGGGGAATGCCGCCATGGCGGGTGACCGCATGGGGACCGGCATTGTAGGCCGCAAGCGCCAGCGCGGGATCGCCGAACTGCTCGAGCATCATCAGCAGGTAACGGGCCGAGCCGTCGAGGTTCTGGGCGACGTCATGGGGATCGACGCCAAGATCGCGCGCGGTGTCGGGCATCAGCTGGCCGAGCCCGATGGCTCCAACCGGGCTCAGCGCATGCGGGTTATAGGCGCTCTCGACCTCGATATTGGCGCGGTAGAACAGCGCCCAATCGATGACCGACAGGCCCGCCTGACGCAGAGCGTCATGGCTGCCGTAGCGCAGCGCGGTGGTCTCGATGGCGTGGAGGATTTCGGGGGAGGCGCGGACCGCGCGTGGGGCGACCGCTGCTGCAGCCGTCACATCGCTCAGGGGATCATCATCCCCGCGGGACTGCGGTGCTGCAAAAAGAAAGAGGCGATCTGGGAGGGGCCCATTCCGGGCATCGTCGTCGCCGGTGAACGAGCGCAAGGTGCTCGTGGTATCAGTTGTGTCGATCAGTCGGCCATCGGGGCTGACCTGGAAGATGAAACCGTCGGCAAGGGCCGGGGGTGCTGAACAAACACCTGTACCCAATGCAACAACGAGCGCAAATGCGCGGTCAGTTGTCCTTGACCAGAACCGGGCCGGTTCGTGGTTCGGGCGTGCGCCCGGGTGCTGCATGGCGCTCGCGGGCGCCTTCGATGAGCGGGATGCTGGCAGTCGTGCAGCCCATGTCGGCAAGGAAGCTGACAAGTCCGACAATCGTCTTGAACTCGCGAACCTTGAGATAGCTACGGCTCGTGACGAGCATCTTGTCGTCACGCCCGTCTTCAGCAACGGCACGGATGACCCATGTGCCGTACCAACTGTTATGGCGCTTCTCAGCTCCATCCTTGCAGACCACCTCAATGAGGTAGCCCTCGGCGAGCAAGCCGCGCAGTCCGTCTTCTGTAACCACATTCGGGGCTTCTTCTATCATGGCCTTCCCTTGGGTCCTTGTTCTGCCTGGGTGCAGTATCAGGCCCACGGGGTCGCAACACCGTGAGCGATACAAAACAACATTAATGATAGCAAGACAATAATAACGTGTTGACGAAGTTCGCCTTGCTCCGATAACGGTGATAGCCGACAGAATGATAATCTTAAAGGCGGCAAAGGAGTTTTGCCCTGCGGTTGTTTATTGCGCGCAACGCACCGTTGCTGTTCGCGTTCCTGCTTGGAAGCATGCCGATAGCCGCGGCAGCAGATTGCGTACCTCCCGAACGACCGTTCTTGCCTCAGTCGCGAGAAGACATTCGTGCCTATGCCGATCTGCTGCGTTCTGATTTCGAGGGCTACATTGCCGACATTCAGGAATACTTCCGCTGTCTTGATGCCGAGCGCCAACGGGCGTTTCAGGAGGCGCGCGAGGTCAGTGAAGACTATGGAAGACTGATCGAGCTATTGGACTGAGCAACCGCATGGGCTTAACCGCCGTCGAGATCCTCGTAGTAGACGAGTGCGGGCATGTTGCGGCGCTGATGCACGATGCGCAGGATGACTGCCGCGCCATCCGCCGCATCGAGCCGCTTGTAGAAGATCACGTGTCGCTGGCAATTGACGGACCGCATCCCCGGGACAAAGAGACTCCTGTCCCGGCCCGCGTCGGGATCCCCAGTGATCCGCTCGAAGGCGGTGACCAACTGGCGGTAATAGACGAGCCATTGGTCCCTGCCCCATGTTTCGACGGTGTAGGTGCGTATCTCTTCAAGGTCGGACTTGGCCTGTCCGGAAAGCCGAATCGTCATTCGGGTCAGCGATCAAACGCATCCGGTTCGAAGGCTTGGGCATCGAACTCGGCGAAATCCCCATTCTCGGCCAGGGTGGCTGCCATCTCGAGATCGGCCTTGAGGGCATAGAACTGCCGCGCGCCATCCTTCTCCATCAGCATCCTTACGCCGGCGCGCACGACTTCGCTCAGATTGGCGTAGGCGCCGGACTCGATCTGCGCCTGCACATATTTCTGCATCGGTTCGGTCAGGTGGACGTTTGGCATCAGACTCTCCTATCCATGCTCAATCGTATCAGATACTGCCATAAATCTTCAAGCGCATGTTCGATCCCAACATAGGCCACAACACAGGATCGTTGCTCCACCCGCCCTTCCGTTCCCGGATTCCAGCCGGAGAACCGGGCTCGACAGTTTTCCGACACTGCCCTTCCCGGGACCATGGGCGCTGCGACACGCCGTTTGACGGGCTCATGCGGTCTGTTCTTCCGTGACCGGTTTCGTGGCCGTATTGGAACGCCATATTTTCTTTTTGTAACAGTTGTTTGTTTGGCAATGGACGTGAAAGGAGGCCGCAATTTTGGCCGCTTCCAGGACGCCTCAAGAGCTCAAACCGTCATCAGATCTTGGAAGCCGTCACGCGACACAAGCGAACAATCGCAAGTCGCCATCAATCAAATCGCCTTGCTATCGGTAATGTTGTTTCGTATCGCTGCACCATTATAGATGGAGTCGGCATCATGAAGCACGTGATCCACGGCGTGGCAACAGCCACGGCAATAAGCATATCCGGACTAATGGCCTCGTCAGGTCCGGCTCAGGCCTATCAAGTGGACTGTGCGATCCTCCTCTGCCTTGCGGGCGGCTGGCCTGCCTCCGCGCCCTGCGCCCATGCCAGAGCGGTCTTCATTCGGCGGATCACGCCATGGCCGATCGAGCCGCCCCTACAAATCTGGCGGTGTCCGATGGGTGTGTCGTTCAACGAACCAAGTCCGTTGTCGCCTATGGAACGCCTTTATGACATCACGTTTCGCGATCCGCCCGAACCGCAGGTATCGACTCCGACACCCCTTGTTCGCGTCCAGGCGGATGAACAAGCCGACATCGACATCTCAGGCGACGCCTTTGATTTCGTGCGCAGCATTCGCGTCTATCACATTCAGTACCGCCAGCATGAAAACCGAGATGGCGACTGCAATCGCACCGATTCCACGCGATTGGGGTCCTACGGAGTGCAGGGCGACTACCGATGGACAAGATCCAACGTGGGCCAAGTGCCGGCTGCATCTGGCCTGAGCATCCCGAATGGATGCGGCAGCTACTTCTACCGCTCCGTCTTCGTCGACTGGCGTGATCACGCCGGGAACTATGGTTCTGAAGAAGTTCGCTACTGACAAAATCTGCACGCGGTCTTGCCGCGCGCGTCATCACAACCCCGCACGAAAGGCTGTGCAAAGCCCCCAAAAAGGAGACGACGCCAGACCGTGAAGCCTGACGCCGTGCTAGAAAACTCCGTGAACAAGAGTTTCCTAGCGCACCGCCAAAACACCTGCAACCAGCAAAGTTGTTTTGCTGGCAAGAATGTTGTTGTCTCACGACATGGCGTCGGATCTCCAAGGAGACCTCGACCATGGAACCTACGACCGGCCTGATCCTGAGACGGATCACGCAGACAAATCTCTCTGTTGCTGCGCACAAGCTTGCCACCCTCATCCTCGATGCCATCGCCTGGAAGGATGGCTACAACGGTTTGTCGCGCGGAACGGCAGCCTTCACCCTCTCTGCCCTAGCGGAGAAGATGGGTGTCTCAAGACAATATCTTTCGGTTCTTTTGAGCGAACTTGAGACGTCGGAGTTGCAGCTCGAGCGGGCGAAGCCGAATGGCAAGTTCGCGCCCTGGATCTTTCGGTTTTCCGCCTTCGACGAAGAGAGTGAAACCCATGATCTCGTGTCAGGTGAAGGCGACACATCACTATCTAGAAATATTAATAACAAAACTATCTTCTCAGGGCTGATCGATATCACCGCGAGTTCGAACGTTTTCCAGACCAGTTGGGCAGAGCTCATCAAAGCGGCGAAGGCCACGTTGCCCTGCTGGAACATCGACACCCAGGTCATCTGGGATCGCTTCCTCGCCTTCAACCGATCCCGAGGCAACGGCAGGGTGCCGGCCGGCTTCCTGCTTGGCTTCATGCGCCGGTGGCGAAATTCGTCGGGAACTCAATCTCGTCCCGCGGTCAAGCCGCCCGCGAGACCAATAACGGACCCCAAAGAGCGCGAATTGCTGAGACAGATGCAAGCCGCACCTACTGCGAACCGCCAGTTCCACGCGTCCGACTTGTGTCGCTTGATCGGACACGCTGCCTACGAAGCGCGGGTACTCGATGTGATCCGCAGGTTTGGGTGCCAGAGGTTTTCAGCAACTTTGGCGGTGCACGGAAGAGCGGTGTTGGCAGGGGAAATATCCAGATGATCCGCTGGCGGCAGCACCTGTAGGGAGTAAGAGCCAGCGTACTCGCTCCCGCAATGGATTAGTGCCTATCTCGCTCTGCTATACGGGTGGTCAGGTCCCAGCAGGTATGGGAGGCTGGTTTTTCAAATGTTTAGGGGGGTGTCTGCAAATCGTGTTGGGATGTTGCGGGGCCTCTCGAAGTGGCAGCTACCCATTCTCACCGTCGCTGATCGGGGCGGTGCGCGGCTACGTCAGCGACTTCTGAACCGCTAGAGCGCAACGCTGGAGCGTGCGATAGTGCCCCTCATGCCGAAGGATGCCGTGCTGTGCTCGGACGGCGCTAAGGGTTACGCCACTGCGGCATCGAACACGTCTTGGTCGGCACCAAGCCCGGCACGCGCGTCACGGCGGGCAGCTATCACATCCAGAACGTGAACTCGCTTCACGCCCGCTACGACAAATTCATCAAGCCCCTCTGCGGACCGGCCACCAAGAACCTGAACCTTTACATCAGGTGGCTGGAAGCGCGGTGGGCATGGATCGGCCCAACGGACGTGTTACGAGCCTCGTAACGGGTCAGCACGGCCGGCAGATGTCCGCATCGAGCCCAAAGTACCAGTTACTGCACTATGCGCGAATGTCGGCCATCAATGAGACTACGCCTACACACGCGCAATCTCACGGATCAGATCATTTGTCTCTGGTCTCGTCGTTTGGTGCCGATAACGAAGAGCAGAAACAGTTCGCGAAATTTCAAGGCCGTCGATGAGTATCGAAACGAGGCCCCTATCTGCTGGAATTGCCGTGGTTGGCAAAATCACCGCGCCTAATCCCTGCCGCGCGAGTTCGACTAACCAATCCACGCGATTTGACCGATAGGCCGCGTAGAGTTCGTGACCTTGGTCTGCACATGCCCGATGCAACGCATCGCGCATTTCGCAATTGGGTCGATCGAGCATGTCAGTTTCAGCGAGTGTCGAAAGAGAAATAGCGTTTCGTCCAGACAACGGGTGCGACTTGGACACCACAACTTTGTAGGACTCGTCATAGAGCTGGTCTATTCGATAGAGGTCTTCACTGACCGTCGCCGCTGTGACAACGACGTCAAATTCACCCTCTCGCAATCCGGACAGAAGCTTGGAGGCAGACGCCACGATCAACTCTATTTCGGCTTGCGGCAATCGTGTACGGAAGCGTTCCACGGCGGCTGAAATCCGGTTGTGACCAATCGTTTCGCCAACACCTACAGAAATAGGAACCCGCTCTAGTCGCGTGTGGCGGACGGCTTCTGCCTTAGCTGCCTGCGTTTCGTCATGCGCTTTCTGTAGCCTTGGCTGCATGAGTTTTCCGAGTGCCGTCAACCTGCATCCCGCGCGGTCCCTGACAAACAGATCACCCCCGAGCTCGTGTTCAAGTTTCTTGATCGCGGTCGTCAAGGACGGTTGGGAAACATTTGAGGCGCTAGCGGAATGGGTGAAGTTGCGATGCTGGCAGACAGCCAAAAAATACCTGATCTGGTTCATCTCCACTGCCACAGTCTCCGTCACTTTCCGCCATGAGGTTCACCATAGCACATGTCTATCAAAGAATAGAAGTTCGGGATTGGTGCCTGAGGCATTCGGCATGAGAAAAGGGTGCATCGAATCCAAACAAAACAAATTCTCAATCAGGAGGCGACCATGAAAGCCCAAATTCTCAAGACACTCGCCGCTTTGGCCTTGATCACGACATCTGCAGCCGCACAGGAAACCCCAATGGAAAATCACACTGCCAGCTACATCGCCATGCCCGCCGCTGAAGGCCAGACCGAAGCATTCGCCGAATTTCTGGCCGGAGCCGCCCCGATTGTCGCGGACACCGAACCAGGCACCGTGCTTTGGTTTGCCTTGCAAGACGACGATACGCTCGCGATCTTTGATATCTTCGTGGATGAAGAAGCGCGCAATGCGCATTTCTCCGGCGCTGTGGCCGCGGCTTTGAACCAAAATGCCGACGCGCTGGTCGCCGGGGGCTGGGACGATGGTGTTGTCGCGAATATCAACAATTCCGATGTCCTGTCGGTGAGGGAACCGGTTGATCTCTACTCGGCGACGACAGCCACGTATATCACGCTCGAAGCAGCACCCGGCAAAGGGCCGGAACTGGCAGCCTTGCTGACCGCAGCTGGTCCCATCGTCGGAGAAACCGAACCTGGCACATTGTTCTGGGCGGCGCTGCAGATTGACGAAACATCCTTCGCAATCTTCGACATCTTCACCAACAATGCTGGCCGTGAAGCACACTTTGCCGGTCAAGTCGCCGGGCTGCTGAACGAACGGGCAGCGGAGTTGGTCGCTGGCGGGTGGGACGACGGTGTGGTCGCTAACGTCCACAACTTCGACATCCTCGCCATCAAGTAACGCGATGTGACAGGAACAAGAGGCGCCTGGTGCAACGCATCAGGCGCTTTGCCGAACGAATTTAGATTCACCGTGAAGCGGTCGTTCGAGTAACTGCAGCGAATTAGCGCTTTGTTCGCAAAGCCTACCAACACGATTTGTGGATACCCCCAATGTTTAAACCACGCCGAATGGCGTGAGCCGGCCGGCCGGAGACGTACTTATTCCGCCCTCATCAGGGCCGTGTCAAAATGCCCCTCGACCGGAAGGCAGTCGTCAGTGTCCGCTTCGGCAAAGAAGCTGTCCTTGCGGCACAAATGCGCAGAAAAGCTGCCTTTGATCGTCGAACCCTCTTCTTCGAGGGAGAGGGTGTAGATTGAGATATTCAGGTCCTCCCCGATCTCCTCGTTCATGTAGAATGGGGCATTCATCCCCTCTGGCCACCACGACACAGAGGCATCCATCATCGCGCCCGAGGCGTCTGTGCCCATAAGGGATATCTCGATCGTCAGGATGCCCTGCATGATGCTCTCAGCATCCGGGTCATGTGCCTGGATGCTCAGGGAGGACACCGGACCGAAGGTGCGCCATTCCGCGGTTGAGGTTCCTTCGGAAGGAACGTCGAGGGTTTCACCATCGTAGGCCGCCTCGCCGATGGTGGCGGTTACCGTGCCGACCGGGACCGTCTCGATCTGGGCTGTCGCCGTCTGGGAAACCATCATCAGACCGGTCACAAGGACCGAAAGAAGTTTGGTGTTCATAATCCTCTCCATAGGTCTCGCGCCACTTACGGGAATGTCCAGCCGTCATGTTCGACGCGAAAGATGCGCAACGGCGCGCCGGGCCGGATCGAGCGGGTCCGGCCCACCCATCCTTGCCAGGCGCACGCTATCGTATAGGGCGCGGACGATTTCAAGACGACACTCGAAACCTTCGCGATCGGAGCAATGTTCGACCAGGTTCTCGAGGCGGCGAATATGAGGCTCGACCCTATGACACGTGGTCGCTACCGGCTAACGCGTGGGCTCGAAGCATCTGGCGGTCGCGGCAAGCGTGGGCTCGAAATCGAGGTCTTCGACATCAACACCGGCAAGGCGCGCCCGACAGCAACGCTGTCAGGCGGCGAAACCTTTATCGCGGCATTGGCCCTCGCGCTTGGGCTAGCTGATGTGGTCGAGAGCCTTTCGGGCAAGATCCGGATGGACACTTTTTTATCGATGAAGGTTTCGGAAGCCTCGACACCGAGAATGGGGCGGGCACGCTGGATCAAGTGATCCAAGTTCTTGCTGCGCTGACAGAGGGCAGCCGGGCCGTCGGCCTGATCTCGCACGTCAGGCTGGTGCAGGAGGCTATTCCACAAGGCTTTTACGTGCGCTCGACCCCAAGCGGCAGCCGGGTCGAGGCAAGAAGGGGTATGGGATGACGGACCGCTGGTATTGCCGGAAGGCACACACCCGCCGTCTGTCGTCAGGGCGCACGGTATCCGTCCGCGGCGATTGGGCAGTTCGGGGTGATCGTGAAAGCAAGAGGGGCGCATCGTTCAGGCGGAGTTGTCCAATATGTGGGGCGCTGATCGTAAGCGTGGGCATGCCCAGAGGAGGGTGGGTCCATTTTGAGGGCGGCAAAGGCCTGACACGAATCAAGCAGCCTCGCCATGCGGTTCAACGGTATCCTGCGCGGCCGCGAAGCAGACCCGCTCCCGGCATGGATCGACGAGGCAATCGAAACTGACCTGGCGCCACTCGTGCGCTTTGCCCGCACATTGAATCGGGACTTCGATGCGGTCAAAAACGCCATCGAGATGCCATGGAGCAACGGCCAGGCGGAAGGTCAGATCAACCGCCTGAAGACCCTCAAGCGCGCCATGTACGGCCGAGCCGGTCCAGAATTGTTGCGGGCGAGAATGCTACCGTTCCGCCACACAGATTGAGGCAGAGCCGATTAAAGGGCAACGCGACACCCATCGCCCGAACCTCACGATGCAGCCTGCGCGCAGACAAGCCGGGGAACGCCTCAAGCCGTTCAGCCAGATAGGACCGGAACCCATCCGCCAGCCGTTCCCCCGGCTCCCTCGGCCCGTAAACCGGAGCCTCGAGGCCCCGCTCCAGATATTTCTTTACCGCCTTGCGGTCGAGCCCGGTCTGCCGCGCGATCGCGCTGACGCCGAGGCCCTGCCGCTTCAATTCCAGGATCATGACAATCTCCCTCAATCCAACCACCTGCGCGCCCTTCCATTGGCATCAGCAGGGGAAATTCTGCGCCACCGATGGTCAGGGGGTCATGCCCCCCTGACCATCGGCACCGGCGCCAAACTGGGGAAAATTCATCCAGCGTTTTGGGGAGATTACGTCCAGCACTCATAACTGACAGAAGAGTTTGGGCGCTATGAATATCGCAGTAACCGGTGTCTGTGCCCCACGCGTTGGATCGGCAGATCCCCGCCCCACAACCCCAAGAGCGCGGCCTCCAGCCCCGGTGCACCATCGACGACCACAAATTCGGGGCGTTTCAGCCCGCGGGCATCAAGATCATCGAGGAACTGGCGCCACGCGGCGGTGCTCTCCCCGCCCATATTTCTGATGGAAAGCAGAACCTTCGGGCCGTCGCGGCGCACGCCGATGGCAGCCAGAACCGAGATGTTCGTGGCCTTCTTATCGATGCGGGTCTTGATCACGGTGCCGTCGAGAATGAGCCGGACGATGTCCTCATCGGCGCGACTGCGGAAGCACCAAGCGTCCCAGTCAACCTTCACCTTGCGCCAGGCACGGCTGACCACGTCCTTGCTAACGGCGCTCTCGAAAAGCCCGAATAGCGCCCGCTTGACGCACCGGGTGTTGGTGCAGGCGAGGTAGACCGCGGCGATCAGGGCCTCAGCCTTCTTGGTCAAGCGCTGGTATCGGGGCAGCGCCTTCGACCGCCATTCCGTGACCTTGCCCGTTGGATACCGCCAAGTCATTATGAACACAGCCAAAACCAGAGAACGGCCACTGCAAATGCTGCAAGTGACAATGGCAAGAGGAATGAGCCGCGCCGCCGAGGCTTGATCGAAGCAGCGCCCGTCCTGGACTGCCCGAGAAGCTCCCTTCCGGCCGACGTCAGAGCATAATGACCCGCGCACGGCACGCGCAAGAGCCCAAGATCGACAAGGTGCTCAGCCAGAGCCACGACCTGTGGAGCGCCTCCGTCGAGATCGAGATCTCCGTTCTCTGCCGCCTCGGCGCACTCAAGCAAAGCGGTCCACGTGGCGGACGGCGCATTCCCATTCGGCGTGGCGTTCGAGCTGTCTCCGTGCATGACGTCAGTCACCGTTTCGCGTCTTTTCCCAGACACGCGTCCAGACCACACGTTCGGCTGGGCGGACCAGCCCGTCCCGCTCGAGGCGCCGCAGGAGGTGCAGGATTCCGCTGTTGCTCATGCCAAGGGCGTCACGAAGTTCTGCCTGCGTGCGTGGACGCTCAAGCGCGGAAAGAACGTAGCGGCGTCGCTCCTGTGGATCGAAGGACTCTCGGCGCCGCCGGCGCTCCAACGCGGCTCTCTGCATCACGCGGCGTCCTGATGGGCGTCGATATCGTCCTCAACGCTCTTGAGGGCGTCCTCGACGGAAGCGGCATAGTGGACGAGTGGCCGTTTCAGGCCGTGCATCACGAACACACGCTGGATGTCAAGGCTCGCGCCCGTCAGCCAAAGGGCCACGCCACGCTTGTGTGCCTTGTGTGCAAGGCCTTCGATCATGTTGGCCCCGGTCGAGTCGAGGAACGGCACAGCCGAGAAGTCGACGACCAGCGCCTTATGGCTGTCCTGAATGCGGTCGAGCACCGATCCGATCGAGGCCGTTGCACCGAAGAAGAGCGCGCCGGTGATACGGTAGACCACGACCTCAGGGTTGGCTGCGGCCTCCTCGTCATAGGCCTCGCGCGGGTGAGTGCTGTCCGCCTCGTCACGCCCGACGAAGGCGGTGTTTGCAGCAACCCCGGTTGTCTGGCTCATGCGGTGGATGAACAGGACCGAGCCGAGTGCGAAACCGATGACAATGGCCTCGGTCAGATCGCGGAAGATGGTCAGGAAGAAGGTCGCGCCAAGCACTGTCGCCTCGCCCCGGCCCGAGCGCACCAGGATTGCGATGGCGGGTTTCTCGATCATGTTCCAGGCAACGACGGCCAGAACACCCGCCAATGCCGCCAGCGGGATATAGGCGGCAAGGGGCGCGGCAACGAGCATGAAGAGCAGGATGAACACCGCATGCAGCATCCCTGCGACCGGCCCATGCGCGCCCGCCCGCACGTTGGTTGCCGTCCGCGCAATCGTGCCCGTGACGCAGAAGCCGCCGAAGAGGGAAGACCCGATATTCGCCGCCCCCTGCGCGACAAGCTCGCAGTTCGAGCGGTGGCGCCGCCCTGTCATGCCGTCGGCCACGACCGCCGACAAAAGCGACTCGATGGCGCCGAGCAGGGTGAAGGAGATCGCCGCCGGAAGCACCGCCAAGATCTTCTCCAGCGAGAGTTCCGGCAGGCGCGGGGCAGGAAGTGAGGATGGGATCCCACCGAACTTGGTGCCGATGGTCTGAACCGGCAGCCCCAGAAGCGCGACGACTGCCGCCGCGACCGCGACCGCGATCAGCATGCCCGGCCAATGGGGACGCCACCGGCGCAGGCCGAGGATGATACCGACCGTCGTGGCAGACAGCAGAACGGCCGCGGGCGTGATACTGTCCCGGGCCGCCCACAGTACGGGCAGTTTTTCAAGGAGCTCACCGGGCTCATGATCGAGCGTCAGGCCGAAGAGCTCCTTGATCTGGCTGGCGAAGATGATCACCGCAATCCCGGCTGTGAACCCGACGGTCACAGGGAAGGGGATGAACTTGATGAAGGTGCCAAGCCGCAGGAACCCGACTGCAGTCAGCATCAAGCCCGACAGGAAGGTCGCGAGGATCAGCCCGTCCATTCCGTGCAGTGCGACGGTACTGGCCACCAGCACGATGAAGGCACCAGCTGGGCCACCGATCTGGAAGCGCGAACCGCCCAGAAGCGAGACAAGGAAGCCGCCAACGATCGCGGTGTAGAGCCCCTGTGCCGGGGTCGCCCCCGAGGCAATAGCGATCGCCATCGAGAGGGGCAGTGCGACGATGGCAACGGTCAGACCGGCAATGGCATCCGCCCGCAACTGGGGCAGTCCATAGCCCTCACGCAGGACGGTGACGAGTTTCGGAGTGAAGAGTTCGACGAAGCTGGGTGCCGTTCTCTGTCTGGTGGTCTGGTCTTTCATCTTCGGCCGCACCTTTTAGGGTAGCGGCGGGATCGTCGGCTTTTTGTCGGCGGTCGCCGTCGCGTGTTGAGTTTTTCAATGTCTGGGTGGAGGCACCTTGAGGCGCACACCGCGTCCGCCCGCCGTGCTGACGGAGCCTTCTCCAATGAGTTCTGCCCCGGCAAGCTCAAGCGCTGCGATGACCTTGGTCAGGCTGTCGACCACGCCGCGCACATTGCCGGTGCTTGCCTCCATGCGCTGGATCGTCGGCACAGAAAGCCCTGCCAGCTCGGCCAGGGTCTTCTGGTCGATACCGAGTAAAGCACGTGCAGCGCGCATCTGGGGGCCAGTGATCATGAGGTATCCTGTGAATGGGATAATGCCGATCTAAACTATTATATTTGATATTTCAAGTATCAATGTAGGTGCCTTGGATATGTATCAGTGCATTGCCCTCACCGATGTGGCAACCCACATCGGGGATTTCGTCTCACAAGGATTTCAGTAACGCCATCAGGTCTTTGTCCACCTTCCACGAGCGCCCTGATCTCTGTTGGCCGACTTCGCAGAGTGCAACGGCGTTGGCCTTCATCGTCAGGTCGATCTCGGCATAAATGTTGGTCGTGCTGATCGACACATACCCAAGCCATGCGCGGATGGTGTTGATGTCCACCCTGGCAAGGACAAGATGGCAGACGGTCGTATGTCGGATCACATGTGGCGTGATCGTGCGGCCGGCGAGCGCAGGAACATGCGCAGCGCAGCGCTCGATCAGGCGATAGACGCCGAACCGCGTGAACCCTGCCCCAAGCCTGCTGACAAAGACAGGTGTATCCCCTTCGCGATCCCGGATTTCGTGCGCAAGAGCCCGCTCGGTTTCTGGCCATAACGGGCACTGGCGGATCTTGCCGCCCTTTCCATGAAGGGTCGCAAGATCATGGCCACCCCTTCGGGCGGCAAGCGACAGATCCTGCACCTTCAGCTCTGCTGCCTCGGACAGGCGCCCGACAGTCTTTCCCTCCAAAACGAGGGCATGAAGACGTCACGCAATTTCTTGTCGATGATCAAACTGGCGTCGGTCAGGCTGTGGATCGAATTTTATGAGCCCGCTGCCTAAAACTGTATTGCTAGCCTTATGCGGTTTCGACGGGATTTCTCCCGACGGCGCGCAGCAGCACCGCAGCTACCAAATCACCGGTGACATTGACTGCTGTACGGCACATGTCGAGCAGTCGGTCGACGCCGAGAATGATCACCATACCCTCGACCGGGATGCCAATGTTCGTCGCTACGTTGACCAGGATCGCGATGCTGACGCCCGGCGTGCCGGGCGCGCCGATGCTGGACGCCACCAGCGTCCCGACGACGACGGAAATCTGGACGGCGGTCAGGTCCACCCCGGCAAGCTGTGCGAGGAACAGGATGGCGACGGCCTGATAGAGCGCGGTGCCGGCCATGTTCATCGTCGCCCCGAGCGGCACGACCAGGTTGGCGATGTTTTCCGGCACGCCAAGCTTGCGCGCCGTCTGGATTGTCACCGGCATCACCGCTGAGGAACTGGAGGTCGAGAAGGCCAACAACAGGTTGCTGCCCGCCGCCTTCACTAAGCGCACCGGCGTGACCTGCGCAAAGAGCAGCGCGATCAGGAAATAGAGGCTCAGCAGGGCGGCCAGCCCCAGCAGAACGCTGCCAACATATCCAGAAATGCCGAGCATCGTCTCGAACCCCATGCGCATCACCAGCTGTGCCATCAGCCCGAAGACCGCGAAAGGCGCCAGAAACATCGCCCATTTGACGATGTTCATCGAGATCGATAGCACCGCATCCATCAAGGCCAGGAACGGCGCGGCGCGCTTGTCCTGAACCTGGGTTACCGAAATGCCGACCAGCAGCGCAAGCACGACGACGGCCAGCATGTCCCCCTGCACGATCGACGCGGTGGGGTTGGTCGGCAGGATATTGACGATCATGTCCGGCAGGGCGGCTGGCGCCTCCTGATCCGGCACGTCCGGTATCGCGCCGTTCAGATCCACTAGGGCCGGATCGGCAGGCCCCGCCGAAAAACCGGCAAGCCCCTCGCCGGGCTTGAGCCACTGAGCCAGCATCACGCCGATGGTCGCCGCGACAGTCGTCGTCGAAAGGATGAAGGCCGCCAGCCGCAACCCGACCGAGCGCAACTCCTCGCCCGATCCGGCACCCGAGAGTCCCCCCACGATAGACGAGAAGATCAGCGGGATCAGCACCATGGCGATCAACGCCAGAAATATCTTGCCGGGCAGCGCCAGCCAGATCCCGATCACTTCCGCGGTGTCCGGCTGTACCAGTCCCGTTGCCTCGCTCAGGAGCAGACCGAGCCCAAACCCCAGGATCATCCCGGCCATCACCTGTGCCCAAAGCCTGGAGGTGATCCAGCCCCGCAACTTGAAGCGCTGCTTGGCGATCTGCATCGGGGGTGTTGTCACGTTAACCTGTCGGCAATCGGCGAAGGCATCGCGTTAGTGGGATCAGGCGATGTTCGCAGCCGTTTTCCAGACATCAAGTGCCTGCAACCGATGGAAGCGGATGGTTAAGGCTGTGCGGCGGCAGGATGGGACAAAGAAGCAGTTTCGGGTTGCTGAGTGAACAGACACGAAGCGCTGCAAGCCGCCGGGTGATCGGTGTCCTTGCATCACCCGTTCCCGCTTTCGAAACGGCAGGTGGCTGTTCTCTGCGCGATTATTCAGGCCCTTGTGCGACCAATGATCCAAACCGGGCGCTACGTCGCGCTTGGCAGCGCCATAGGATCGCAGCTTGTCCGTTATAATCCGTTTTGGCACGAAGCCATGACGCTTGAGAAGTCTGAGCATCAGACGTTTCGCAGCCGGCTTATTCCGACTGGACTGGAGGATTTCATCCAGCACAACCCCATGTTGATCGACCGCGCGCCAGAGCCAGAATGGCCTGTCGGCAATCTTCACGACGACTTCGTCCAGATGCCAAACATCACCCGGACGGGCTTGCCTCCGTCGCAGATTCTGGGCGATCTGAGGCCCGAATTTGACCGTCCAGCGCCTGATGGTTTCGTAGGACACATCAATTCCGCGCTCGAGCAACATCTCCTCAACCTCACGCAGGCTTAGGTTGAAGCGCATGTAGAGCCAGACCGCGTGAGCGATAATCTGGGATGGAAAGCGATGGCGCTTGTAGCTGATAGCCGATGTCTGCATTGCAGTCAGATAAGAAGAAATCGCGACGCGAACAACAATAGGGCAGTTAACGTGACATCACCCTATGAACGCGTCCTTCTGAAGACCAAGGTCACCAAGGTCGAGGCCACTGATGCAGGCCTTGTGGCCACATTCGACGGACCGAACGGCATCTTTGAAGCTGAATTTGACAAAGTTCTTGTCGCCGTTGGCCGCAAGCCCAACGGAGCGCTGGTGGCTGCCGACGCGGCAGGCGTAACCGTGGATGAGCGCGGGTTTATCCCGGTGGACACGCAGATGCGCACCAATCAGCCGCATATCTTTGCCATCGGCGATGTGGTTGGCCAGCCGATGCTTGCGCATAAGGCCGTGCATGAAGCCAAGGTTGCGGCCGAAGTGGCCTGCGGCGAAAAATCTGTGTTCGATGCGCGGGTTATCCCGTCCGTGGCCTATACCGATCCGGAAATTGCCTGGGTCGGCATGACCGAGGCCGAAGCGAAGTCAAAGGGTGTGAAGGTCCGGAAAGGCGCATTCCCTTGGGCGGCCTCGGGACGGTCTTTGTCGCTGGGCCGCGATGAGGGGGTCACCAAGCTGTTGTTCGACCCCGATACCAAACGAATCATCGGCGCCGGGATCACCGGGCCAAATGCCGGAGACCTTCTGGCCGAGGCTGTGCTTGCGATCGAAATGGGTGCCGATGCCGAAGATCTGGCGCTGACGATCCATCCGCATCCGACCCTTTCGGAAACCCTGGGGCTGGCCGCAGAGGTGTCTGAGGGGACCATTACCGATCTGTAAGGCCCGCAAGACCGGGTGGCAGCCGAGCAGCGTCATTCCGGCATTTCGTGGATGTTCATACGATCCATTCCGACGTGGCTGGAGCTGCCAGTCACCATCACTTTTTGGGAAAGATCGACCACCGTTCTGCTGAAATCTCCCGTCTGAGGAGAGCCCCGCGCCGTCATGGTTCGGGCCGCGTGCCCGGGCGAAAACAGGGCCGGTTCAAGTGCCTTGACAAGAGTTTCAACGGACTTTAGTGACTATGCATACTAATTCGAACCAGGGGGCTTCAGGTACTCCGATACCTGAAGGAAATATGCAGTGAATTGGTGCCGTGAGGGTTCTGCCCAAGCTTGGGCATCACTCATGGCTGAGAGGAAAGGGAGGTGGATATGACTGTATCTGTAGCATTCATCGAATACGACGGGACACGTCGGGAGATTGATGGCCAGGAAGGCTCTTCGGCAATGGAGGTCGCCTCGAACAACGGCGTGCCCGGAATCGATGCCGAGTGCGGCGGGGCATGCGCCTGTGCAACCTGTCACGTTTATGTGGGCGAAGAGTGGATCAACGAGCTTGATCCGCCGTCGGATAACGAGCTTTCGATGCTCGAATTCGCCGCCAACAGGCAGGAGAACAGTCGTCTGTCATGTCAGATAAAGCTGAGCCCCAAAATCTCGGGGATTGAGTTGACGACACCGGAATTTCAGTTCTGAGGCGGCTTGCGCTTTTAAGCTAAGAAGGAGGCTCCAATGTCGCTGACAGAGGCACCCGAAGAAACGGCGGAACGCAAAGCGTTCTACGAGAAGATCGACAGCAATTCCTACACCCCGCTCTGGGCTGTGTTGAATAGCATCATTACACCCGAGCCGAAGAGCGACTGCGTTCCCCATGTCTGGCGGTTCCAGGTTGCAAAGGACTATCTGCTGGAAGCGGGCGGGCTGATCACGGCGAAAGAAGCTGAGAGGCGCGTGCTTGTCCTGGAAAACCCCGGCCTGCGTGGTCAATCACGGATCACCACGTCACTCTACGCCGGCCTTCAGATCGTCATGCCCGGAGAAGTCGCCCCGGCCCACCGGCACAGCCAGTCGGCACTTCGCCTGGTGCTTGACGGTGAGGGGGCGCACACCGCCGTGAACGGCGAGCGCACCATGATGTCTTTCGGTGACTTCGTCATCACGCCGCCTTGGGGCTGGCATGACCATGGCAACAGTTCCGATGAGCCGATGATCTGGCTTGATGGTCTCGATATAGCGGTGGTGTCACTGTTCGACGCGTCGTTCGCCGAAGAGCATGGCGAAGACGAGCAGCCCATCACGCGCCCACTCGGCGACAGCACCGCGCGTTTCGCCGCGAACATGCTGCCTTATGACTATGAGCGTAAGGGCTTGGCATCCCCGATCTTCAACTACCCCTATGATCGCTCGCGCGAGGCCCTAGAAAAGCTGAAGTCGGCCGAAGATGCCGACCGCTGCCACGGATTTCGCATGCGCTATGTGAACCCGCTGGACGGCGGATGGGCCATGCCGACAATCGCCCCCGGTCTCCAGCTTCTGCCGAAGGGGTTCGAAACCGCGCCCTACCGCTCGACGGACGCAACCGTGTTTGTCGTGATGGAAGGTCAGGGCAAGTCGCAGATCGGCGACGAAGTGCTGGAATGGGGTCCCAAGGACGTCTTTGTCGCGCCGAGCTGGAAATGGATCAAACACATGCCCGACGGAGAAGCGGTGTTCTTCACCTACTCCGATCGTGTGGCACAAGAAAAGCTTGGTCTGTGGAGAGAGGATCGCGGAAATCAGAAATGATCGCTTCATCGAGATGCGGGACGCATCCACATGTATACTAGATCGTAGGTCACATATCCGTCTTGTTGGAGGGGCGGATCACAAAGTTATCACCAAGGGAGGAAAGACATGACAAACGCGCCCCATACGGCTTCGAGCAAGACGTATACCGACGAGGACATCAAAAACCTCGTCGACACCAAAACCGGAAAATACAGCCCCGAGATCTACACCAGCGAAGAGCTGTATCAGCTTGAGCTTGAGAAGATTTTTGCTCGTACCTGGATTTGCGTCGGACACGAGTCGCAGCTTCCGAATTACGGCGATTTTCAATCGGCATACATTGGTGAAGACCCTGTCGTTGTCGTGAGGCAAAAAGACAATTCGATCCGCGTTTTCCTCAACCAGTGCCGGCATCGTGGCATGCGCATCTGCCGTGTCGACGCCGGTAACGCGCGTGCGTTCACTTGCCCTTATCACGGGTGGGCGTATGACTCGGCGGGAAATCTCGTCAGTGTGCCGATGGAGACAGCGGCCTTCAACGACGCCCTGAAAAAGGATGAATGGGGTCCGAAACAGGCACGGGTCGAGACCTACAAGGGCCTTATCTTTGCCAACTGGGATGAGAGCGCACCCGATCTCGATACCTATCTCGGCGACGCCAAGTTCTACATGGACACCATGCTGGATCGTGTTGAAGGCGGAACGGAGGTGATCGAGGGTATCCAGAAGTGGGTCATCCCTGCCAACTGGAAATTCGCGGCAGAGCAGTTCGGCAGCGATGCCTATCACGCCGGCACCACGGCGCACATTTCGGGCATCATGGCAGGGGCGCCGGCCGGCACCGACTTGACCAAGATGCAGCCGCCGACTGACGGCTTGAATGTGTATATCGGCAATGGCCATGCGTGCGGGCTTTTCCTGCGCAACCCGATGTTCTATCAGGTCATCGTCGGACCCGCCGTCACCGAGTATCTCACACAGACGAGCTACCCGGAAGCCGTGGAGCGTGTTGGCAAAGAGCGAGCCGACATCAATCTGTGTCACATGAATGTCTTCCCGAACCTGTCGTTCCTGACCGGGATCAACACGGTGCGCATGTGGCAGCCGAGGGGCCCCCACGAGATGGAGATCTGGTCCTTTACGATTGTTGACAAAAAGGCGCCCGACGCCATCAAGCAGGAATGGGCCCGTCACAACGTTCGGACCTTCTCGGCCGGCGGTGTGTTCGAACAGGATGACGGCGAGAACTGGAATGACATCCAGCACGTCCTGCGCGGTCATGTCGCCAAACAGCAAAAGTTCAACATCCAGATGTCGGATCATACGGTACGCGATGCGGAACCCGGCTACCCCGGAAAGAGCTTCGCCAACACATATGGCGAGGAAGCCGCGCGGAATATCTACGCTCATTGGGCGCGGATGTTGACGACCTCGGATTGGTCGGCTCTCGATTCTGTGGCCACTTTGAAAGCAGCTGAGTGACATTAAAAGCGAACGGCAGGCCCAAAGATGGGCCTGTCGGCAAGCTATAGGGAGGAAACCATGCTTGATATCGTTACCAAGAGCAACTTCTCGGTGAAGCCCGCGCCGGTGCCGGTCGAACTTCAACAAGAAATCGAACAGTTTTACTTCTGGGAAGCAAAGCTGATGGGAGACCGGCGTTGGGAAACCTGGTTCACCCTGATGTCGAAGGAGATCGAATATTGGGCGCCGCTTCGCACGACCAGAATCATGCGTGAAGCGGAAAAGGAATACACCGACGAACACGGTTACGCCCATTTCTTCGACGACTGGAACATGCTTGAGGGACGTATCCGCAAAATCATGTCGGATGTGGGTTGGTCTGAGAACCCCGCGTCCCGGTTGCGGCATATCGTCAGCAACGTCCTGATCTGGAAAGGTGCGGAAGAAGGCGAATACGACGTGAGCACGTCGGTAATCACCTACCGCAACCGTCAGGAGCGCCAGGCTGATATTTTCTCGGCAGAGCGTCAGGACAAGATCCGCCGGGTGGACGACGAGCGCGGGTTCGAAGTTGTGAAGCGCAAGATTCTGCTGGATCAAAGCACCGTGCTGTCGAATAACATCAGCTTCTTTTTCTGAGCTGAAAGGTAAATAAATGGCATGGCACAAAACGTTCCCTCTGGCAGAAGTGCCAGAGGGAGAAATGGTCCAATACACCGGCTGCTCGGAGCCGATCTTGGTATGTCAGGTGTCCGGGACGGTGTACGCCGTTCAAGACACCTGTACGCACGACACCTGGTCTTTATGCGACGGCTATCTCGACGGTCATATCGTCGAGTGCTCTTTGCACATGGCGAAATTCGACGTTCGCAACGGTGAGGTCACGGCACTCCCCGCTTGCGAGGCGCTGAAGGTTTTTCCCGTCAAAGTAGAAGATGGCCACGTCTATGTAGAATATCAAGAAGAAGAAATGATGGGGAGGGGATAAACCATGCGTATGAAGGATCAGGTCGCACTTGTGACCGGCGGGGGTTCGGGACTTGGCAAGGCGATCGTCGAACGGTTCGTGAAAGAGGGAGCGCGTGTCGCGATACTTGATCGCTCGCCCGAGCGTATCGAAGAGGTGGTTTCGGCCCATCAAGGAGCCGTGGTCGGCGTCGCAGGCGATGTTCGCAGCATGGACGACAACAAGAATGCTGTTGCCGAATGTGTGAAAGCGTTTGGAAAACTCGATACGCTTATCGGCAACGCTGGCGTCTGGGATTATAACGCGACGCTTGCAAGCGCCGACGACGACCGGATTTCGGACGCGATCAATGAGCTGATCGGAATTAACCTCAATGGTTATATTCTCGCCGCCAAAGCTGCATTGCCCGAACTCTACAAGAGCAAAGGCAACGCGATTTTCACCGTTTCGAACGCCGGATTATATCCTGGCGGGGGCGGGGTTATCTACACCGCTGCCAAGCACGGCGTCATCGGCATGATCAAGCAAATGGCACATGAATGGGCCCCACATATTCGGGTAAACGGTGTCGCACCCGGCGGCATTGGCGGATCGAATCTGGCAGGACTTGCCAGCCTGTCCCAGGAGAACAACAGCTTTTCCGACTTGCCTCTCGATGATTTGATGAAACAGATCCTGCCCCTGGAAAAAGCGTTTTATGCAGATGAATACGCCGGCGCCTATGTCTTCTTTGCGGACCGCAACGACAATGGCCCAGCCACAGGCGCGGTCCTGAACTTCGACGGCGGGATTGGGATGCGGGGCTTCATGTCGCCCAATATGGGCGCGGAACTGGTGGAAAAATTTGGAGCAATCTGAGCTCCGGGGCGCTGCCCGCTGATAAATGCCGGACACCTGGGACGGGGATTAGGTGTTCGCGCAAAAACAAAACAAAAGGGAGGTTACTATGAAAGATGTGTTGCTGCAGATCGACGGCAAAGAAACACCGGCTAGCGGAGACCGCACGTTTGAGCGGGCGTCTCCCGCAGACGGGGTAATGGTAACACGGTACGCTGCCGCGACGCTTGAGGATGTGGACGCCGCAATCGCCTCGGCGGATCGTACGTTCCAAACGTGGTCAAAATCCGGGCCCAGCGAGCGCCGCGGGCTCCTGTTGCGGGCGGCCGACGAGATTGAGAAACGCGGCGACGACTTTGTGGCAGCAATGAAGGACGAAGTCGGTTCCGGCGAACTCTGGGCACGTTTCAATGTCATGTCCGCCGCCAACGTCTTCCGCGAAGCCGCTTCGATGGCAACACAGCTTCAGGGGGAGACCATTCCGTCCGACAAACCCGGCACGATGTCCATGACCGTCCGGCAGCCGGTTGGCGTGATCCTGTCGATTGTGCCTTGGAACGGACCGATCGTTCTGGCGGCCCGCGCGATCGCATATCCGCTCGTCTGCGGCAACACAGTGGTTTTCCGCGCCTCGGAGACATCGCCGCGGGTCCATTCGCTGATTGCCGAAGCGGTGCATGCCGCCGGTTTCCCGGCAGGCTCGGTCAACATGATCGTCAACCGGCCCGAGGAAGCGCCTGAACTGGTCGAGGCGATGATCGCCGACCCGCGCGTGCGTCGGGTGAATTTCACCGGATCGACACGCGTCGGAAGGATCATCGCCGCCAGTTGCGGCAAGCATCTCAAGCGCAGCATTCTGGAACTCGGCGACAAGTCTCCACTGATCGTTCTGGCCGATGCCGATGTCGACGCAGCGGTAACCGCAGCGGTTTTCGGTGGCTTCCTGTATCAGGGACAGATCTGCATGAGCACCGAACGCGCCATCGTGCACGAGGCGATCGCGGATGATTTTGTCGCCAAGCTTGCCGCCCGCGCGTCGCAACTTGAGACTGGCGACCAGCGCGCGCAATCTTCCTGCGCACTCGGCCCCGTGATTAGTCAGGGCGCCTCGGATCGCATCAACGCCCTGCTTGACGATGCCATCGCAAAGGGTGCCAAGATCAAAGCCGGTGACCGGGCTGCGACCACACTCATTCCCGCGACAATCCTGGACCATGTCACACCGGACATGGAGATCTACAGCGAGGAATCCTTTGGCCCGGTCCTTCAGGTCATTCGCGTGAAAGACAATGATGAAGCCGTGAAGGTGGCCAACGATCCCAACTACGGTCTTTCGGCGGCGGTCCACGGGACCGATATCACCGCAACCCTCGACGTTGCTATGCGGATCCAAACCGGTTCGGTGCACGTCAACGGCGCGACCGTCGCAAACGAACCGCAGGCACCTTACGGCGGAACGCGCAATAGCGGCTGGGGCCGTTTCGATGGCCGCGCGATGATCGAAGAATTCACGGAACTGAAGTGGCTGACAATTGAATCGCCCAAACAACAGTATCCGTTCAGCTGACACTGATCTGGAGCGCCTTTTCGGGCGCTCCACGCCTCCTTAGATTGCCGGGGTAACGGCAAGAAAGTTGAGATATGACCCTGAAAACAGAAACAGCGGACACAGACGCTGCAAAATCCTTCGACTTGCTCAACGTACCGGACGAGTATTTCGAAAATCCATATCCCTATTTTCGGCTGTTACGCGACGCCGATCCCGCTCACTGGAATTCCGACGGCAGCGTGCTGCTGACCCGGTATGCAGATGTTCGGCAGGTCTGGCGCGACATCAGCGGAGAGGTGTTCAAAGGGGAACAATTCGGCCAGCGGTTTGGCGAAGGTCCGCTTCTTGAGCATCACACATCCACGATGCTTTTCCGCGATCCACCGGATCACGACCGGCTGCGCAACATCGTCAACCCGTTTTTTTCGCAGGCGTCCATTCAATCCGTGAGGGGCTTTATCGAAGAAACGGTTGAGAAATATCTCGATGTCGTCGCCGAAAAACGCGATATCGACTTCGTGTCGGACTTCGCCTTTCGGCTGCCGGTTGCTGTTATCTGCAAGTTGATTGGCGTCCCTGTCGAAGATGCGGACTATATCCAGGGCGTCGGACGCAAGGTTCTTTTCCCGCTGAACCCCGCTGTCCCGGCCGAGGTGATCGCGGAAGGGCACGATGCCACTGCGGAATTCAAGTCGTACCTGCGTCCCTTCCTCGAAAAACGCCAGCGCAGCAGTGACATCGACCCGATGAGCGATGTGCTAAGCGCGATGGTCGCTGCTCAGCGGAATGGCGTCACGGTTAGCGACGATGAAATTCTGCATATGTGCATCGTCACACTGAACGGCGGTCACGAAACCACCACCAACCTGATTTCGCAATCGATCCACTATCTTCTGGATGACCCCGAAGCCATGGCGCAAATGCGCAACGGCGACGTCCCCGTCAACGTTGCGATTGAAGAACTGGTCCGGTTTATCACGCCTCTCCAGCTTCAAGGCCGCCGCGTGACGCGCGACATCGAACTCGACAGTGGAAACGGCACAATCCCGAAAGGCACCGAGGTGATAATTTGCCAGGCCTCTGCAAATCGGGATGACCGGGTGTTCGACAATCCTGAAAAGCTCAACCTTGCGCGCAAGCCCAACAATCATATGGGTTTCGGTGCAGGCATTCATGTTTGCATTGGCCGTCCCCTCGCGCGGCTTGAGGCATCTGTTGCTGTGCCGGCAGTTCTGCGGCGGTTCAAGACCATAGAGCGGACGGGACCTGCGCATTTCAATCACAACACGCGGTTCCGTGGTCTCGCCGACCTGCCGCTGCGCCTCGCGTGACGCGAACACCGAAGCGCCATCGAAAGCCGCTGGCTGAAAGATAACTACATGAAACTCTGCATTTTTGATGAGGACCGGATCGGCCTTATCGACGGTGAAACTGTCATCGATGTCACGTCGGCACTCGACGAACTTGCCCCGCTGCGGTATCCGCTGCCACGGCAGGACCGGCTCATTTCGCATTTGTCCGAACTGAAAACGCCGATTGAAACAGCAAGCCAGTCCGGCGCGCGCAAGCCGCTTTCCGATGTTCGTTTGCACCCGCCGGTCGCCAATCCCGGCAAGCTGGTAGCTGCGCCGGTAAACTACACCAAACATCTGCAAGAAGCGCGCGAGCAGGAAGAAATCCATCAAAACAATGCAGCGCAGGTGCGTGTCATTCAGGAGGTCGGGCTTTTTCTGAAGGCGACCAGCAGCCTGATTGGCGCTTCGGACGCGGTTGCTGTGCGCTTCCCCGAAAGACGCACGGACCACGAGCTTGAACTTGCCGTGATCATCGGGCGCACCGCGGACCGCGTCAAAGCAGAACAGGCGCTTGATCATGTCGCCGCCTACGCGATCGGTCTCGACATGACGGTTCGCGGGTCCGAAGAACGCAGTATGCGCAAGTCGATTGATACATACTCGGTGCTCGGCCCGTGGCTTGTGACTGCGGATGAGATCAACGATTCGGGAAATCTCGACATGGAATTGTCTGTAGATGGCGTGGTACGGCAAAAGGCCAATACGCGTGATCTCGTTCTGAGTATTCCCGAACTAATCGAAATGGCTTCGAGTTTCTACACCCTTCATCCGGGCGACGTGATCTATACGGGCACACCCGAAGGCGTTGGGCCAGTCACTCCTGGCAACTCCATCGACGCGTGGATCGAGGGCATCGGCTCAATGTCGATACAAGTTTCCTGATACAGTTTCCCGAGGACGTAAGTTGACTCCGAAACCCAATTCTTTCGGCCCGCTTTCCGGTATTCGAATTCTGGAAATCGGGCATTACATCGCGGCGCCATTTTGCACGCGCATCCTAGGCGACCTTGGCGCGGAGATCATAAAAATCGAGCCGCCCGCTGGAGACCCCGCGCGAGACTGGGGAGCGAAACAGAACGATCGCTCGCTATGGTGGAGCGTACACGCTCGCAACAAGCGTTCCGTCGCGATCGACATCAAGTCCCCTGAGGGGCTGGAGGCCGTCCAAAAAGTCATCGCGTCTTGCGATGCATTGGTCGAAAACCTCCGCCCCGGAGCGCTTGCACGACTTGGCCTTTCTTACGAGGTTCTCGAAACGCTGCGCCCGGGTCTTGTGGTCGCCCATATCTCGGGTTACGGGCAAAACGGTCCCGAACGGGATCGCGCCGCATTTGGCGTTATTGGCGAGGCAATCGGCGGTCTTCGCTACCTGACAGACCATCCTCAGGGGACAAGCGATTTGCCGCCGGTCAGGGTGGGGGTCTCGTTGGGGGATTCGGTTGCCGGGCTTTATGCTGCAATCGGCGTGCTGGCCCAGTTGCTGGGCCGCGCAGAGAACAAATCCGCGTCCTGTCATGTGGTCGATGTGGCTCTCACCGAGAGTGTGCTGAGCCTGATGGAGGATATGCTGCCTGCTTACGGTGCGCTTGGCCAGATCAAGAAACCGACGGGCGCGCGCATTTCGACCGCCGCACCCACCAGCGCCTATCCGACGCGGGATGGTCGCTGGCTCTTGATCGCTGCCAATTCCGACCTTCTCTTTGGTCGCCTGATGGCTTTGATCGGTCGCGATGACTTCGCCTCCGATCCAGAACTGTCCACCAATTCCGGCCGCGTGGCGCAGGCTGACCGGCTGGACGCAGCCATAGCGGAATGGACCCGACAGCACGACGCAAACGACGCGGCGCGCATAGTCGCCGAAGCGGACATTCCTTCGACCCTGATTTACACCGCCGCCGAAATTGTCGCGGACCCGCAATTCCAGGCGCGCGGTATGATCCGCAAGGTCACGGATGCCGAACAGGGCACGGTCCTCCACCCCGGAATCGTGCCGCACCTACCGGATTGCCCCGGAGCCATTCGTTTTGCCGGCCAAAACCTTGGGCAAGACACTGATGATGTCCTCCGCGAGTTTGCCCACATGACGGCGCAGGAAATCGGTCGGCTACGGTCGGAAAAGGTCATCACATGACGGCGCGACCGGTCACCATCGTCGAAGTTGGCCCCCGAGATGGGTTTCAGGGAATTGTTCCTTTTATCCCGACAGAGCGCAAGATCCAGTTCATAGAGCGGCTTGCTGCGACCGGACTGGAACGGTTCGAAATCACGTCCTGCGTCAGCGACAAGGCAGTGCCACAACTGGCCGATGCCAAAGATGTTATTGCCGCAAGCCAAGGCGTGCCGGGTGTGCACGGGCAGGTTCTCATTCCCACGGCGTCTCGGGCGCGGCAGGCACTGGCCTTTGGAGCTCGATCGCTTGCCTATGTGCTGTCGGTATCTGAAAGCCATAATCGGAACAATGTGCGTCGTACGCCGGAAGAGTCGGTGTCCGATTATGCAGCGATGATCGCTGACCTGCCTCCGGGCATTTCACTGCGCCTTAATATAGCGACAGCGTTCGACTGCCCGTTTGAGGGGAGGATCGGAACAGAACAGGTGTTGACGTTGCTCGATCAACTGATTCCGCTCGCTCCGACGGCGGAGATCGCGCTGTGTGATACGACCGGCAAAGCGGTTCCCGATCAAGTCGGGGAGGTATTCGACGCCGTGATCTCTCGATTTCCGGAAGTGGGCTCTTGGGCTGTGCACACCCATGACACTTACGGACTTGGCCTGGCCAATGTCCACGCTGCTTGGGAGGCTGGCGTGCGCGTCGTGGATGCGGCCTTTGCCGGACTTGGCGGCTGTCCCTTTGCCCCTGGCGCAAGCGGCAATGTTGCAACCGAAGATGTTGTTTGGATGTTCGAGCGGCGTGGAATCCAGACGAATGTGGATTTGTCCGCGTTGATCGAGATTGCAAAAGACGGCGCGTGCATCCCCGGCGCGTCTGCCGGCGGTCGCGTTCGCAAAGCTCTCGCCGGCTGTGCATGACCTCCGGAGTTATCCGGAGGTCATGTCTGGTCCAGTCACTGGGCGTCGGGTTGCCTTGATGGCGCGGCGTCGCTGAAGGCGGGCAGGGCGTCGCACGCAGCATAGATACGTGCGATGGTCGGCCAGGCGTCCAGTGGAATGTCGAAACGCCGGTTGTTCCAGACCTGCGCATACAGACAGATATCCGCCATTCCCGGTTCATCACCACAGCAGAAACGGCCGGTTTCAAGGTTTTGTGAAAGCTCGGCCTCCAGTGCGTCAAAGCCCAGATTCACCCAATGGGTGAACCATGCCTTCTGCGCGTTTTCGTCAGCCCCGAACTGCTCACCAACGCGCATCAGCACCCGCAAGTTGTTCAGGGGATGGATTTCCATGGCAATCATGTAGCTCAGCGCGCGAACGCGGGCGCGGGCCTCTGGATCACGGGGCAGTAGCGCCGGCTGCGGATGGGTTTCATCAAGCCATTCGATGATGGCGAGGGACTGGGTCAGGTGTTGACCGTCCTCGAGTTCGAGGACGGGTACCAGACCCTGCGGATTACGGCGCAAGAACTCGGGCGTGCGAGTCTCTCCCTTCCGCAACGCATAGGGAACGTAATCGTATGCCAGTCCCTTCAGGTTCAGAGCTGCCCTGAGACGGGTCGACGTGGACGAACGAAAGAAATTGTGCAGACGAAGTGTCATGCCTGTCCTTTCACGCGTTCGGTGATGGGCGTTTCGATCTTGCCAAGTCCCTCGATCTCGATCACGCAATGATCGCCGGGAACCAGCGGCCCAACCCCCTCCGGTGTTCCGGTCATGATGATATCGCCTGGCTTCATCTCCATCGACTGCGACAGGATCGAGATGATCTCTGGAACGGACCAGATCAGATTTGCCAGATCCGAGTCCTGTTTCAGCACATCGTTGACGGACAGCGAGATACGCCCACGCCCGAGATGGCCAACCTGTGCGACAGGATGAACGGGACCAATCACTGCCGAAAAGTCGAAGGCCTTGCCCCAATCCCACGGCCGACCCTGCTCGCGTGCGGCAAGCTGAAGGTCGCGGCGCGTCAAATCATTTCCGACAGCGTAGCCCCAGACATGGTCCAGGGCGTGCTGGGTCGGAATGTCCCGGCCAGCTTTCCCGATGGCAACCACCAGCTCGGCCTCGTAGTGAAAATTCGAGGTCTCGGCAGGATAAGCCACCGCGACACCGGAATCCACGACAGCGTCAGCGGGTTTGGTGAAAAAGAACGGCGGATCACGGTCAGGATCCTTGCCCATTTCTCTTGCATGCGCGGCGTAGTTGCGGCCGACGCAGAAGACGCGGCGCACTGGCAGCCGATCATCGCTCCCCGCCACGGCAACTGAAGGTTGGGGGATTGGATCAAAGACGAAAGCCATATTATTCCTCATGCGAAGTTACATTGGCAGGGATGTTCACTGAATGACGCGATCGCGCCCGAAATGTCAGGAACAGCCCACTAAGCAGCAGGAAGCCGCTTGCGTTGAGTGCGACCGTCATGTTGTCACCCGGCGCAGCGGGGATGAGTAGCGCCGCCCCCGCACATCCGAGAAGCAGGCGGATGCCGATGCTCAGCCGCCCCGCCATCCAGCCTACAAAGGCGGCAGACACTGCATAGACGCCCAGACTGGCCGTTACGACCGCAATGACGACCTCGACCGGATCACCATTGAGCAGCAGTGCCGGTGAGAAAACGAAAATGAAGGGTACAATGTACGCTGTCCATCCCAGCCGTACCGCTTCCAGTGAGGTTTTCATTGGCGGCGCCTTGGCGATGACGGCGGCAAAGAACGCGCCGATACCGATTGGCGGTGTTACCATCGACATCATACCGAGATAGAATATGAAGAGATGCGCGGCGATAGGATCAATACCCGTTCCCACCAATGCCGGAGCGATCAGCACAGCAAGCAGCAGATAAACACCGATCGTCGGCATACCCATTCCGAGAATTAGACTGGCGACGGCAGCTATAAGCAACAGCGCAAACAAACTTTCGCCGCCCAGGGTGACCAGAGATGCCGTCATCGCAAATCCAAACCCACTGACGTTGAGCATGCCGATTATCAGACCCGCTGCGGCGGAAATCATCAGAATGTCAGTCAATGAGCGTCCGGTTTCACTTAGCGCACTGGCAAATTGGCGCAACCTGATCCGATGCCCTCCATAGCCGGGATAAATACCGACCAGCAAGGCCAGTCCCGAACCGATCAATGCCGCAAATTCCGCTCGCTGATTAAACTGGAATATCGCAAGTATGATGGCGGCAAATGGAAGGGTAAAGGGCCAGCCCTTGCGCATAACCTCGCCCAGGGATTTCAATTGACTGCGGTCAAGAGGTTTGATTCCGTCGCGCGCCGCCGAAATGTCCACCTGAATGAACAATGCGAGATAATAGAGAAAGGCGGGAACAATGGCGGCAATGACGATCTCGGAATAAGGCCGCTGAAGGATGTCAGCCATAAGGAATGCAACCGCGCCCATCACGGGAGGAACTATCTGCCCGCCCGTCGAAGCGACGGCCTCAATCGCTGCGGCACGGGCGCGCGAAAACCCGGAATTGATCATCAATTTGATCGTTACGACCCCGGTGGCGACGATGTTTGAAACCACCACGCCCGAAATTGTTCCAAACAACATGGAACCGATGATAGACACTTTTGCCGCACCGCCCCGACGGCTGCCCATGGAAGAACTGGCAAGATCGTTGAAAAACTCTCCCCCACCCGAACGCATCAGCAGCGCGCCAAAGAACACAAAAGCGATCACGATTGTCGCCGCGACATTCAACGTAAGGCCAAGGAGGCCGTTTGCGTCAAAGATGAGATAGAGAAACAGCCGATCCGCATCGACTTGACGGGTTTGCAGGGTGCCTTGCAGATTATGCCCAAACAGCCCGATCGCGAGCATCAGCATCACGAGGATTACAAGCGTCCAGCCCGTAGTGCGACGTAACGCTTCCAGGACCAGCGGCAACAGAAGCGCGGCCACCACCATCGCATCAACCGGTTTCGCGAGCCAAGCGCTGCCGAGTTCGGGATAGCGCAGCGCGAGGTAAAGCGCCGCGCCGAAACTCAGCGCCGCAAAGATCCAGTCAGAGGCTATGAGCAGTATGCGCGGTATCGTCCGATTGCCATCGCGGCTCTTGCCAAGAAATACCACGGGCAGTCCAAGGGCAAGGACCACAGCAAGGAACTGTTCGGTATAGAACAGGTATCCCAACATTGACGGTACATTCGCAACTTGCACTAACGCCGCCAATGTCAGAAGCGCGGCGAGAACGGGCACGACAAGGCGCCGAACCCGTTCTGCGGGAGTCATGATAGTCTGGTCCATGGAAGACATCTTGTCGGTGTCCTATAAAAGCGAGCCTAAATGGCCGGACCTATTTCTGAGGCACCTGCTCGACGCCGCGGCTTTCGAAGAAGGCAACCGCCGCGGGATGGTATTCGAGTCCGGAATACTCACGGTAGGCGGTTTCAAGCGATATGGACGCGAGCGGGGGATAGCTTGCGACGATATCTTCCTTGCGATCAAAGATTGTGGTCAGCATCGCCGTCACGCTTTCATCGGAGACATGTTCCCCTGCGACGAGCACATTGTCCCAGGCAATCATCTGGATCGGCTCGGTGATACCAACCCGCACCGGACTGGGTGAAACTTCGGTGAAGTAGTAGTAGGGGCGGTATTTGCGCACCACAGCAAGGGTTTCTTCGTTGGCATCAATACCCAGATATCGGATGCCCCCCAATGCGGCGTTGGCTTCGGCAACCTTTGGTGCGCCGACCGCGAAGAACGCGGTATCTACCCTTCCGGCAATGAACTCATCGGCGCCCCTGATCAATTCGGGAACCAGAACAGGCGTGACATCGTCGAGCGATAGCCCGGCGGTCGCGATGATCGCTTGCGTCAACGGAATGCTGAGGGGGAAGGCATTCCAGCCAACCGGAAAGCGCTTGCCCCGCAGATCCTCAAGCGATTTGATGTGGGAGTCGTCGCGCACAAAAAGCCCAACCGGGAAGGTATTGATCTGCGCGACGATCCGAAGTTTCGGCATTTCCCTGGTATAGTCGCCAGTGCCGGTGACCGCTGTATAGACATCGTTGGCGTCATTGAGCGTGAATTCGGCAATACCGCTGTCGAGCGCCTCCATGGTGATGGCATTCCCGCCGAAAGGCTGCACGATGATGTTTTGGCCCTCGCCGCGCGCGGCGTTCGAGATGGCCCCTGCCATGGTATTCCACACAGAACCTTGCGGTGACGTCGCGAACGAGACAGTTTGTGCTGCCACCGGCGACGATAGCGCGACGAGCGCTGCAAATAGGGTATGTCGTATGCGTTTCATTTGGTTTCTCCCTGCGAACCATGGTCAAAGTCCGGCGTGGCGAGGGCCGCGCTCTTTGGTTGTTTTACGCTAAGCCTTCGTCTTTCAATGCCTGGATCACTGCGGGACGAGAACCGATACGACCGGCATATTCTCCCAGCGCCGGAGCAAAACCCAGGTCAATTTTCTGGAATTGCGCCCAGCCCAGAAGCGTGAAGAGGTAAGCATCCGCGATCGTATAATCGTCGCCGACGAGATACCCCGATTGACCGATCATGTTTTCCGCAAGATAGCTCAGACGCTTTTTCAACAGATCTTCAAACAGCTGCCGGGCGTCGGCCTGAAGAGAAGGATTGAACAACGGCGTGAAATTTTTGTGAACTTCCGTCGACAGGAAATTGAGAACTTCCAGAAGTCGCCAGTGCAACATCCCTTCATCCGGCGCAAGGTTCTTTTCGGGAACCTGCGCTGCCAGATATTGCATGATGACGGCCGCTTCGGTCAGCTTGTTGCCGTCATCGAGAATAAGGGTCGGCACCAGCGATGTCGGGCTGATGTTGGCATAGTCCTCCCCATCAACGAACTTGCCTTTCTCGGACATGTCAACTTTGTGGAACGAGAGCGGAATGCCTGTCTCGAGTGCGACAATATGCGCCGCCATCGAGCAAGCACCAGGGATATAGTAGAGTTTCATACGCGGCTCCTTTAGGGTCTAATTGCGGTCGGAATGCACTTCGTGCGCAATCCTAAAACCGCCAGATTATTCCAGTACCAACGATGAGCGGATCGAGCGTGACCTCCGCATCGAATGGTGCGCCACCGATAGATCCGGAGACATCGGCTTCGGCCCAGAGTTTCTTCACATCAAAGTAAAGACCGACGTCTTCAGTGACCATCGATTCAAAGCCGATCTGCACCATCGGACCAACCTTGGTTTTGACTTCCAGGTCCGATGCCGCCCCATCGCTTTCGCCAAGATTGACCACATAGTTCAGGCCGGCCCCGATATATGGCTGAAAGCGCGGATTGTTTGACTTGAAATGGTACTGACCGGCCAGGACCGAAGGACCATAGCGCAATTTGCCGAGCTCGACCGGGGGCAGGCTGCCAGCCCCGCGCAACTCCGCTTCCGGCGGGGTTCCAATCGTCAAGGTAGCCGACCACTGTTTACTAAAGCGATAGCCGATATCCACCGAAATGGCATAGTTTTCGTCTACCTTGACATCCGCTCCGGGCACAGATGCCCCGCCGATGGAAAGGTCGGCACTTGGCCTGAAAAACACCCCTGCGGGGCCTGTCCGAAGATACCACCCTTCAAAGGCTTGTTCCTCTGCGGCCGCCCATCCACCCTGAGTTGCGATAAGTACGGCCGCTAAGGCCGACTTTGTATATACGTTATTGCCCATGCTTTATCCTCCCGGTCAGCATCAATGAGATTTCAGTCTAGAAAGCGCGCGAGACAGGTTGCCGAATCTCCCAATTCCGGCAACCTGAATACTTCAGATGAGTTTCCTCAAGTTCTCTGTTGTCACCAACTCGTCGCCCGTGACTTCATAGCCTTTTTGGATCAACTTGCGCGCAAAGGACATGTCGCGCGGCTGCCCGAATGTGATGACTCCGTCGATCCGACCATTCGTGACGTAAAAGTTCGTGAACCTGCCATTCTCACCGGGACGCGTGTGAACGGTCGCTCCGGGGTCGGTAATACGGCCGATCATCTGAATGTTGATGTCGTATTGATCCGACCAGAACCATGTATTCGGTTCATAGGAAATGTCCTGACCCAGCATGTTTTTGGCTGCTGCAACGCCTTGATCCTGTGCATTCGCCCAAGATTCAAAACGGACAAGATTCGCACCTACCTTGACGACAGCGACATCGCCGCTTGCGTAGATGTGCGGATCGGATGTGCGGGTGAACCGATCCACGACGATACCGCCGGTGTCCACCACCTCAAGCTCGGCCGCGCGTGCAAGATCATCATTTGCCACTGCACCGATGCCCACGATCACTGCCGAGATATCGAGAACTTCTCCGTTGTTCAGCGTGACGCGTTCGACTTTGTCGGTCCCTTCGATCGTCGAGACCTGCGTCGCCAGAAGTACACGCGTCCCGTGCCCCTCGTGCAACTTGATCAAGGCTTCACCGACCTCGTTCGGCAAGCTTCGACCGCAGGCCCGATCCGCCATTTCGACGACGACGACATCCATGCCAAGTCGGCGGGCGGTAGCCGCCACTTCCAGGCCGATCCAACCGGCACCGAGTGCCAGAAGCGTGCCGCCAGGCACAAGCGCGGAACGGATCGCCCTGGCATCCTCAATCGTTCGCAGATAAAAAACGTTCGATTTGGAGTCCAGGTCATTGCCCAAATGACGCGGATGACTTCCCGTTGCAATCAGAAGCCGATCATAAGGCACTTGAGCGCCATCCGAGAGAATGACGTGCTGCGCTTCCCTATCAATACTTCTGGCACTGACATTTCTTCGGAAGTCGATATCATGCTGCTCGACAAAACTTTGCGTAAGCAGGCAGACACTTTCTTCTGTTGCTGTCCCCGTCAAAAGCGCCTTGGACAGCGGCGGCCGCTCGTAAGGTAAATGATTTTCTTCACCTATTAGCGTCAGATCACCTGTATATCCCCCATTTCGCAGCGTCTTCGCTGCGGATGCGGCTGACTGTCCTGCGCCGAGAATGACGATGTGATTGATGGCGGAGTCCGTACTCATGTCTTTTCCGTTTTTCCGTCTAGAGCCGAGAGGTAGCAGTACCTCTCGGCAATTTTGAACCTAGGCGCAGCTGGGCCGCCGCTTTCCTGATACCAGGGATCAGGAGCCGGTTTTGAAGCTTTCGGGGAACGGGGCGCCCCATGCACTGAAAATGCCGGGCTCGTCGGCCCGCCAGAGCTTCGGGCCAGCTTTGCGATCAACGCAGCGCGGCATCTCTCCGGAAAGTTCGTAGCGATTTCCATCCGGCGTGATGAAATAGGAGTAAAGGTTGTTGCCGACACCATGACGCCCAGGCCCGGCTTCGGTCTCAACGTCCGAGTTCGCCATCTGGTCAAGCATCATCTTCATGTGCTCGATATTCGGGAACGTCCAGGCCAGGTGATCCAGCGTTTCATGCGGCGCACCGGCAAACATAGCCACGTCGTGATGATAGTCGCCCACATGGAGCCAAGCGGCCATACGACCTTGTCCACCGGGGAATTCGACGACATCCGAAGCGCGGAAGCCGATGACGTCGCACAGGAAGTTCATCGTCGTCGTGACGTCCGATCCGGCGCGCAGGGTAATGTGGTCCAGATCTTGCGGTGCCAGTCCGCCGCGCAGGTTCTTCTGACGCGCGCCCGGAGAGTAGTAATGTTGACGATGGGACTCGTCGATCAAGACGATCTGCATCTTCTGCCCCTGGGGCGGAAGATCGAACTCGATGGCGCGAGCGACACCGGGTTCGCAATCGCTCATGTCGCGGACTGCGACACCCGCGGCCTCGACCGCCTTGCGGATCCGGGTCAGATCTTCCTCATCGTCCGCCGCGATTGCCAGGCTCTCACAGCCCGTGCCGCCCGCGGTCAGCGCAACATCGAACATCCCGTCGATGCCGCAAGTAAGATAGACCGTGCCATCGGCGCGCGTGACCTCTTCGAGGCACAGCACCGACTTGTGGTACTCAACCGATTTTTCAAGATCCGGGACCCGCAGAGTCGCGTGCGAAAGTTTCTGTAAAGCCAAATCGATATCTCCCTTGTTTGTCTTATACGCCCGATTTCAGAGCTTCCGCTAAAAAATCGAGGCGATCATTCCCCCACCACATCTTGTCACCAAGAACCATGGTTGGCGCACCGAATACGCCAGCCTCGCTGGCCTGCTGCGTCAAGCTCTCCAACCTTGTCGCAGCGTCGCCGGAGCGGGCGAAGTTCAGTAGCGGAGCGGGGTCCGCTCCGATTTCAGCGCTGGCGCGTTCAATGATCCCCGGATCCTCCGGATCGCCCCCACGCCCCCAGATTTCATCCCAGACGAGTTTCACAAAGCGCTGAGACTGCTCTGCCGAGACCGTCTCGATCACGCGCACTGCCGCGGCATTCGCCTGCGCGGACTTGAGCGAGGCCGGAAATGCCAAAGGCACACCATAGCGAAGCGCCCAGCGGTCGAGATCTTCGCGCAGATAGGCGATCTTGATCGGTATGCTGACATTCGCCGGGCCGGTGTTGCCGGCGAGGACTTTCAGACGAGGCAGATCGACCGGGTGCAGGACGATGGAAATCCCATGATCCTGCACGATCTCAGGCAACTTCTGAAAGGCCAGATAAGCGAATGGACTCATGAAATCGAAGTAGAAGTCCAGCTTTCGCATCAATTGCCCGCCCGCAGGCTTTCAGCGAGTTCAGCCCACTTCTGACCCGCAATGCGCCCACCCTCAAGGATCGGCTCCGGCGTGACATGATAGGGGGGACGGCAAGGACCCGCCTTCATCCAACCCGCAGCGTCCATCCGGATCTTCTCAATCGAGATATTGTAACGCGAGAATTCCTTGAACGACCCGTTCGGGAACAGCGTCTTGTAGGTCATGCCGATCCGGTCGGTCAGTGCTTTCGCCTCGGCCCAGTCTCCGGACTTGCGCGCCTTCTCCATAAGATCGCGCAGCAGGATCGCAGGCTCAGGGCCGCACACTGCGCCGCTTGTCCAGAAGGCGGTGCAGTGATCGGGGTCGATACGCGCTGCGGCATAGTAATCCACATCGAGGGGCATCAGGCGAATGCGACGCTTCGACAGGTTAAGATCTGGGTACAGCCCACCCATGTTGAGATATTTCGCCGAGACGATCTGCGGCAGATCGGAAACCTGGGCCCAGAAGGCACGACCGAACTCGTACTTGAACGCCTCGGGATTGGCGTAGGCACAGATTGCCACATCGGGACATGCTTCGGTTACATCGCGGTAAAACTGAACCGCGGTTGCGGTGTCGGCTTCCACCCACATCGGAATGCCCAGCATCACGCCATCAACGCCGATGTCACGCACGATGCGCATCTGGCGAATGGTCTCACGGGTGTTCAGGCTGGTAGTGCCGGCGAAAAAGGGAACCCGCCCGGCCACTGCATCCACCACCGTGCGCACATACGCTTCTTTTTCTTCCCAGGTCAGCGTGGCGCCTTCGCCAAATGTACCCAAGGCAAGAATACCGTCCACCCCGGATTCCACCAGAGCATTTGCGACACGCGCCGTTTCGTCCAGATCCACGGAAAACTCGGTGCGCCAGTCGCTTGCGTCGTCCTTGGCCGGGGTCGGCATAATTGCCCAACAGCCAGTTACATCGTCTACAGTAAGCAGAGTTCTCTTCGCGGACATTTCGCCACCTCGTTTGATTGTGCGCGACATCTTCACGCAGCTCAGTAAATTTTCGGAGAGCATAAAGAATGTAAAGCGCGCATACGATGCGTCGCGAAACTAGGCGAACATCCCTCCCCCTGGATGACCTACGCATGCTTACTAACTGCAAATGGTACCTGTCAAGCCGCTTCTGGATATTGAGATCGGCAGGCCCTCGCGCCGCAAAGAGGTCGCGCTTGGCGCCGCGCCGACCCCCCGCAACCAGGCGTTGAACATCTGGATGGGCTGACCAGAGAACATCCGCCTTGCGCGAGACAGGATCGCGCGGGGCTGCTGATCTTGCGCATACTATAGGGCTTTGTTGTGCAGAGCCGAGGGGGGTTTTATCTCGTGAATCCGGCATGGCAGCTGGTCTGCATGAGCAGGCCCATCCCGCCGACCTGCAAGACCAGAAACTGGCCAGCCTACAACAACGCGCTGAAGCACCGTGGCTCCCTTACGATCTGGTTCGATCCGGACATGGTGTGGGTGCCGCCGCCAACCGGCAAGCGAAGCCGACCGCCTCAATATAGCGATGCCGCGATCCAGACGTGCCTGACGTTGAAAGCCCTGTACGGCATGGCCCTCCGGCAGACGACCGGGTTCGTCGAGAGCCTGCTGCGGCCGATCGGCCTCGACCGGGGCCGTGCCGGACTTCAGCACGCTGAGCCAGCGCCAAAGGTCTTTGGCAGTGACCACCCCCTGTCGCGGCTCAAAAGGCCCGTTGAACCTTCTGGTCGACAGCACCGGCATCAAGGCCGCGGGCGAAGGAGAATGGCGAATGGCACGCGACTTTGATCGCCAAGTCGCCGAACTCCGGGTCCACGTCGCCGTGCTGAACGGCGACACCGCGCTCGGCATCCCTGTCACCGAGCCCGTTGGATAAGTGCGTCCGGGGAAAGGGGAACACCGACCTTCACCTTCTGTGCGCAACAAGGTCCCTCAGCGCCGGAAAGATTCATCCTACACCCGATCCACGATATGCGTGGACTGACCACCTGCAATGGGCCGGTTTGGTGAGAATGTTGCAACCAAGTAGAAATGTCACTGGTTGCGCAAAGTAGAAATGTCCCGCTGGGGCGCTGACGGGAGCGCAGCCTGGCAGGGCGGAGGCCTCACATGTCGCAGCCCTGGCTGGCTGCGCGGGCCTCTCGCTCGGCGCGTTTTCGGGCGTAATAGGCGTCGAGTTTTGATGGTCTTCCCGGCGGTTTGTGGCCGGTCGGTTCGTAGCGCGTCCGCTGCTTTCCCGCACGCGGTTTCCTGGGCGGCGCCTTGTCCTGCTCCTCCTTGAGGAACTCGAGCACCGCGCTCAGATGCTTGTTCTCGGTGATCGCGGCGTGGGTCACGCGCTGATCCTTGTCGAAGGCGGAATAGGGATAGGGATAGGGATAGGGGAGAGAGACACCCTTCCATCGAAACTCCAGCCGGCCATCGGGAAACTCGTAACTGTCCACGTATTTGCCGGGCAGGCCGCGTGTGATGTCGTTCTCCTCAAGGAGGATGCGCCGTCGTTCGCAGGAGAACGCCAGCTGCTGGCTGACATAGCGTTCGCCGCGCAAACACAGGATGCCCCGCAGGCGATCCGGCTCGTTATTGAGCGCACGGTGCAGGGTGTCCGGGCGGCGCGGCGCCTTGGCGAACTTCGCGTTGTAGCGCTCGACAAAGCCGGGCAGGAAGGCATTGCCTGCCTCCATGTCGAGATACCGGCAAGCCGCAGTTCCTTCACCAGACGGTCCTGCAGCCTGCGGTTGGCGCGTTCGACGCGGCCCTTGGCCTGCGAGCTGTTGGCACAAAGGATCTCGATGTTGAGATCGTTCATCGCCCGACCGAACTGGGTCATGCCATGGCCCGACTTCGCGCCTTGTTGCGCGACCCTGCACCCTGCTCGTCTTCATCGACGATGCCACCAGCACGTTGATGCAGCTGCGCTTCGTGACATCGGAAAGCACCTTCAGCTATTTCGAGGCTCTGGAAGGCGACCTGGTCGCACACGGTCGCCCGGTTGCTTTTTATTCCGACAAGCACACGGTGATCCGATCCGTCGATCTGAACCAGCTCGCCATAGCATTCCCGGCGAAGGCGCGGCTGATGGCATGCCCGGCGCTGTTTGCGCGACAGCCACAGACCGTCCTCGGCCATCCATTTGCGCAGCGTCTCGCGCGATACCTTCAGCCCGTGATGTCCTCCAGCATCTCGGCTGCCAGCGTCGGGCCAAAATCCGCAAACTGCTCCCGAACCAGAGAAACGCCATATTCCCGCAGCCCGGGATCGATCCGGCGGGTCGACGGTCGGCCGCGTGCCTTGTGCCGGATCGAAGCGGCGCCCTCAGACTCGAACCGTTTCAGCAGCCTGTGCACCTGGCGGCGGCTCAGCCCGAGCACATTGGCCGCCGTCACTGCCGTCACTGCCGTCATGCGGCCCTGGGACACCTGACTAAGAACCTCAACCCGATCCAGCTCGCGCTCGCTCATCAAAACCCATCCCACGGTCACGCTCCAATCCTTCCTCGCCGAAAGGGAAGAGTGACACTTCTACTTTGCAGATGCGGGGCATTTTAACTTTGCGCTTACAGAGAATACACGGATAATCCGTTTTATGTTAATTTCGTCTCCAGTACGTTCCATCCTGCACCACCTGCGATTCCGAGAGAAGCTTCTCAAGATGCGCTGCAACATTTCGTTCTGCGGCCATTGCAATATGCGGATCGGATTTCCTGTAGACAGAAGCGGCAATGTTTTTCACCGTATCCGAGGTGTTCGCAAGGTGCGCGAGAATCTCCGCTTCCCGACGCTCCCGATTGGCGAGCAGCCGTTTGGCATAGGGTTGCGGATTCCGCAGAACCGGACCGTGACCCGGCAGGTAAATCTTGTCGTCACGCGCGATCAATCGCTGAAGCTGGGCACAGTAGTCGTGCATGTTGCCGTCGGGCGGGCTCACGATCGAACTGTTCCAACTCATTATATGGTCGCCGCTGAACAGAACCCCGTCCCGGCGCGCGAAGCAGAGGTGATCGCTCGCATGGCCCGGTGTGTGCAGGACAGTGAGATCAGCGATCATCTCTGCGTCCTCCAGGACTCCGTCAGGTTGAAACGCGTCGTCCGGAAAAACCCGCGAGACATACACCGGCAGACCTGTCTTTTCGCGCAAGACCGGGGCCGCGCCAAAGTGATCGGAATGGTGATGCGTGACGAGAATCCCGGTTGGGCTGGTTCCCAGATTCCGGATAATCGCGTCGAGGTGACCGCTGTCTTCCACCGGACCGGGGTCGATAACATACCGACCCTCGGATGTGTCGACGAGGTAGGTGTTCGTCCCATGGTAGGTCATCTTTCCAGGATTGTTCGCGACAATCCTCTGGATGCCCTCGGCCACCTGCACGCATTGCGCACGGGGAGGTTCCGGCTCTGCGAAAAACATGCTGCTCTTTGTCATTGGTTATCGCCACCGTTTGTCAGCCAACGCCCTGCGGCCCGAGGAAAGGACATCGCCCCCTTGGCCGCAAGACGTGAAATAAATTCCGCTGAACGACGGACTCTGTTGCACAAAGCCGTCGCTGAGCGGACTTCCCCTTTCCCCGGACGGATTTATCCCACGGCCTCTGTGACAGGGATGCCAAGGGCGGTGTAGCCATTCATGACGGCGATGCGCACCTGTACTTCCGCGACCTGTCGGTCGAAGTCCCTTGCCATGAGCCGCTGACCCAGCAGTTTGACACAGTGCATCTTTGTCTCGACGCGGCTTCGGCGGTGGTATCCGCTCCAGTTTCGCCAGATTGCGCGGCCGAGGTATTTCGAAGCTCGCAGGGCCTCGTTTCGCGCCACCGCACCCGCGGTGATGGCCTGCCACGGCTTCGCGTTCTTGCGGGGCGGGATGACGGCATGGGCACCGCGGTCAGCGATGACGTCGTGGCATTTGCGGGTATCATAGGCACCGTCTGCGGTGACGCTGCCGATCGCCTCGTTCGCCGGGATCTGGTTGAGCAGATCGGGCAGCACCGGCGCATCACCAATGTGGCTCCCGGTGATCTCGACGGCGCGGACCTCGAGGGTTTTCTCGTCAATCCCAAGATGGATCTTGCGCCAGACCCGCCGCTTGGGCCCACCATGCTTGCGCGCGTTCCACTCGCCTTCACCCTCGACCTTGATGCCGGTGCTGTCGATCAGCAGGTGCAACGGACCCTTGGAGCCGCGATAAGGGATGTTCACGGCCAGCGTCTTCTGGCGACGCGATAGCGTGCTGAAGTCCGGCACCGCCCAGTTCAAACCGATCAGACGCAACAGGCTCTCGACGAACCCGGTCGTCTGCCGTAGCGCCATGCCGAACAGCACCTTCATCGTCAGGCATGTCTGGATGGCAGTGTCGCTGTAGGTCTGCTGTCGGCCGCGTTTGCCGGTCGGCGCAGCACCCCAGATCATCTCGGGATCGAACCAGATCGTCAGCGAGCCACGGCGCTTGAGCGCTTCGTTATAGGCCGGCCAGTTCCTGGTCTTGTAGGTCGGGGGTGTGGGTATGCTCATGTCCTACAGCTACCACGCTGGATTCACGACATGAATCCCTCACAGGATTTGTGCAACAGAGCCACTGCCGTTCACAGAGGGCCAACGCTCAGGTTGTCAGAAAGGGCGGCACGGCTTCTGTGATCGTTAACTTCGATGAATTTTCCGAGCAATCGAACAAATTCCTTGGCCTCTTCCGGTTCGAATGCTGCCATAATATCATCATGCAGAATCTTTATGCGCGGATAGAACGCATGAACCAGTTTATCGCCTTTGGTGGTGGTATACACCCGCCGCTCGCGTTTGTCGTGCGCACTGCGCACAACGCGGATCAGGCCAGAGCCTTCAAGATTGCGTATAGTGCGACCCGTTGAAGCTTTGTCCACGCCCGTCATAAAGGAGACCTCGGCCATCGAGAGGCCGGGACGCAAGCGAATTGTCGCGATGAGAATCCAGCGCACCGGAGAAAGGTCGACGTCCTTTCCGACTGCCTCAAACATTGAAAGGAATATCTGATAGCTACGACGGATCAAGTGCCCGGGGTGGCTTCGCAAAGTGTGTATATCAATTTCGCTGTGTGTTGCTTCGTTCATGCTAACGGTGCCATATAAGATTCCAAGGTGACGTTATTGAATCACAAGCGTCCTGAAGTCGCGGTCAATTCTGCAATACACATGTTCGGCGACTTCAGAAAACGTGACTTGATGGGAAGAATAGCGCAACGATCTGGGTGTTACTACAGGTCACCTCGAAAAATTACCTTGTTCTTGACGCTGCGACATCAATAAAGCGGTAAACCGGTACAGCGCATGAAGCGATGGCGCAGATGGGGTTCTTCGATCTTTGAAAACGCTGCGCGACTCTCGATGCCACGACAGATCCGCTGATCGACGCGCTCGTGCGGTCAGAGGAGTTTCGCCTGGCGCTTGAGCAGGGCCACCGCAAACCGGGTGCGGAAAGCGAGTCGCGCGTCGATGGATGCGGTTGCTGATGTTCAAGACGCTCGTGCTGAACACGGTCTACACCCTGTCCGGCAACCAGATCAAGTATCAACTGCGCGAGCGGCTGTTGTTCATACGCTTCTTTGGCCTCGATCTCGTGGGCCGGTGCCGAATGATATAGCGGTAATAATTTACCGCTATACGCTTTCGCACGCGGGCAGGACAGATCCTCGGCGCGGCCGTCGTACAACCTCAACATGCGAGACGAGAACGGCAGGGAACCCGAGGGCCGGGCGGACGGACCCTGACGATCGCCGGAAGAAGAAGCACGGCAAGCGCCACTACGGCGAGAAGAACCACGTCAGTGTGAAGCGAAAGCACAGGCAGCTGCGAGGCTACATGGACCTGTCGCAGTTTCGTGCCGCCCCAAGTGCTCGTTTAAGCGTATCCCTCCGGCGGGGGCCGTCTGACGGGGCGTTGGAGGCGATGATAAGTCCGACGTTATGGTCGACCTTACGTTCACACCCCGGATCGAGATCCTGTCCACCGAGGATGCGCCGCGTCGTCGGCACTGGAGCGATGCCGACAAGATCAGGGTGGTCGAGAAAGCCGTGGGGGACATCGGCAGGTCTCAGCGACAGCGCGGCGGCATCGGGAGAACCAGCCTGCAACAGAGTGCCTGTGAGCACGCGGTGTTGATCTGGACCCGACCTTCGCACACCATACGGGCCCGCGGCATGTTGATGGCCGCATCATGAGACCGGTCTTATGTCAGCATCCGACAACGCGCCAAAATCAGATCTGAAGATACCTCTTGCGCTTGGGGCGGTTACATATGTTGCAAAACTGGCGCCAAAGGCGTGACTTCGCCTTTGCCCACCGACGCCATCCCACGCGGACGCTTTCGGGAATTTCACCGGCACTGACGCGGTTCATGAGGGCGGTTCGGCACAGCCGACATCGTTCGCGTGGCCTGAACAGCGAACGCCACCCGCACCGTTGCGCGGCCGCCAAATTGGCAGGAATGTAAGTCTCCTATGGCTTCATTGTCCGTCCTCAAGTCAGGTCGAACTTTAATCAACGGGGGAGGAACAATCCCGTGGCAGATCAGATACGGTCGCGCGGGAGGAGACTTCGGGCTAGAGATCGTCCACCGGCAGGGCGGTTCTATATTTCACCTGTTTGAGCGCAAAGCTTGAACGAATGTTGGCCACACCCGGAATATTTGACAATTTCTGCAGGATGAAGCGCTGGAGTTCAGCGATATCGCGGACAACCAGGCGGATCAGATAATCGCTGTCTCCGGTCATCAGAAAGCACTCCATAACTTCCGGGTAAGCCTCCATCCGGTTTTCGAACGTTTCCAACGCCTGCTCGATCTGACGCTCCAGGGTGATCTGGATAAAGACGTTGACGCCCAATCCGATGGCTTCGGGGTTTACCAACGCAACATAGCCGGAAATCACGCCAGACTGCTCCAGCGCGCGCACTCTTGAAAGACAGGGGGACGGAGACAGCCCGATCCGGTTTGAAAGCTCGATGTTGGTTAGTTTGCCTTCATTCTGCAGCTGCTTCAGGATTCTTCGGTCTGTCGCGTCAAGATCACTCACCGGCATAATTCTCTCCAATTCATGCATGTTGAGGCAGTTCATGCCGCAGACTGGGGAGCTACGCCATCATTTTAGCGCCACCTGCCGGTCAAGTTGCGCTATGCAGAGCAACCAGTAACGTGAAGCCGAGGACAGCCCCGATGAGCATCCAAGTACCGACCCAAGATATTGACGCAGTCGAGACACAGGAATGGATCGATGCGCTTACGGCTGTCACCGCGGCCAACGGCAGTGAGCGCGCGCAATACCTGCTGCGCCGACTTGAAGACGTGGCGCGCCGCAACGGCGTCTTCACCGGGGGGCAGCCGTTCTCGTCCTATCGCAACACCATTCCGGTGGCCCAGCAAGGGCATTATCCGGGCGACCTTGACGTCGAAGAGCGGCTCACCTCGATCATTCGCTGGAATGCGCTTGCGATGGTGGTGCGCGCCAACAAGGCCTATGGCGAACTGGGTGGCCATATCGCCAGTTATGCCTCGGCGGCCGAGATTTTCGAGACCGGGTTCAACCACTTCTTCCGCGCTCAATCAGACGATTTCGGGGGTGATCTGGTCTATTTTCAGCCCCACTCGGCGCCAGGCGTATACGCCCGCGCCTTTCTGGAAGGCCGCCTGAGCGAGGAAAGGCTGGCGAATTACCGCCAGGAAGTGGGTGGAAACGGGCTGTGTTCCTATCCGCATCCGTGGCTGATGCCGGATTTCTGGCAGTTCCCGACAGGTTCCATGGGCATCGGCCCGATGAGCGCGATCTATCAGGCGCGCTATATGCGTTACCTCGAAGGGCGCGGATTGGCCAACACCGCCGGGCGGCACGTCTGGGGCGTGTTCGGCGACGGCGAGATGGACGAGCCGGAATCCATTGGCGCGCTGACGCTGGCGGCGCGCGAGAACCTCGATAACCTCACCTTCATCGTGAACTGCAACCTGCAGCGCCTGGACGGGCCGGTACGCGGCAACGGCCAGATTATTCAGGAGCTTGAGAGCCTGTTCATCGGCGCCGGCTGGAACGTTATCAAGGTGCTTTGGGGCTCGGAATGGGACAATCTCTTTGCCCGCGACAAAGACCTCGTGTTGCTGCGCCGTTTTGCCGAAACCGTGGATGGCGAATATCAGGATCTGGGCTCCAAGGACGGCGACTACAACCGTGCCAAGTTTTTTGATCGCGACCCCGCCACCCGCGATCTCGTCATGCATATGACCGATGGTGAAATCAACGCGCTGAAACGCGGCGGCCACGATTTTCGCAAGCTGTATGCTGCCTTCGCAGCCGCCAAGGCACACAAAGGCCGCCCGACTGTGATCCTTGCCAAGACCAAGAAAGGATTTGGCATGGGGGACGCGGGCGAAAGCCGGATGACAGCTCACCAGTCGAAAAAACTGGACATGGAGGCGTTGGTCGCCTTCCGGGACCGGTTCGGCCTGCCGCTGACGGAGAAGGATCTGGAAGAACTCAAGTTCTACAAGCCCGCCGCCGACAGCCCCGAGATGAAATATCTGCACGCGCAGCGCGAAACCCTTGGCGGCTACATGCCAAGACGGCGCGCCAAAACCCCGGAACCCAAGCGTCTGATCGTGCCCGACCGCAGCAAATACGCCAGATTCGCGACCGAGGCAGACGGCAAGGTGATGTCCACCACAATGGCCGCGGTGCGGATGTTGGGCGGGCTGCTGAAAGACAAGACATTCGGCCCACGCATCGTGCCCATCGTGGCCGACGAGGCCCGCACATTCGGCATGGACAACCTGTTCCGCCAGATCGGCATCTATGCGCCGCAGGGGCAGCTTTACGAACCCGAGGATGCGGGGTCGATGATGTTCTACAAAGAAGCCAAGAACGGCCAGTTGCTGGAAGAGGGTATAACCGAGGCCGGGGCGATTTCGTCATGGTCGGCCGCTGCGACCTCTTATTCCGTTCACGATACACCGACGTTGCCGTTCTACATCTACTATTCGATGTTCGGGTTTCAGCGGGTGGGCGACCTGATCTGGGCCGCGGCCGATCAGCGGGCGCGGGGCTTTCTGCTTGGCGCCACCGCAGGGCGCACCACCCTGTCGGGCGAAGGGCTTCAGCATCAGGATGGCACCAGCCACGTCATCGCCGCGACCGTTCCGAACTGCCGCGCCTATGATCCGGCCTATGCCTATGAACTGGCGGTGATCATGGACGACGGCATGAAGCGGATGATGGAAGATCAGGCCGACGAGTTCTATTACCTGACGGTGATGAATGAAAACTATGCCCAGCCCAGCATGCCTGACGGTGCCGAACAAGGCATCCTGAAGGGGCTCTATCAGATTGGATCGCGCGGCGAGGGCGGCGCCAAAGCGCGCCTGATCGGCTCGGGCACGATTCTGACCGAGGTGATCGCCGCCGCCGATATGCTGGCGACGGATTATGGGATCGCCACCGATCTTTTCAGCGCCACCAGTTTTTCCGAACTGGCGCGCGACGCGCGCGCGGTGGAGCGGGAAAACCGTCTGGGCGGCACCACGACCCCGACTGAAGCCTATGTGTCCCAGACACTGGCCGGTTCTGCCCCCATCGTGGCGGCCACGGATTATGTCCGCGCCGTACCGCAGATGATTGCGCCCTACGTCGATGCAAGGTTCATCGCGCTCGGCACCGATGGCTTCGGCCGTTCGGCCAACCGGGCCGACCTGCGCGCCTTCTTCGAGGTGGACCGCAAGAACATCGCGCTGGCGGTAATCGAGGCTCTGGTGCGCGCAGGCGACGAAGAACCGGCCACGCTGGCGAAGGCTCTGGACGCATTCAGCCTGGATGCTTCGGCACCGGCGCCCTGGACCGTATGAGAGGGGGAGGCGACATGACCAACACCATTGACGTGAAAGTGCCTGATATTGGCGATTTTTCCAATGTGCTCGTGATCGAGATCAACGTCTCTGTAGGCGATATCGTCGCAAAGGACGACCCGATCTTGATGCTGGAAAGCGACAAGGCAACCCTGGATATTCCCGCACCGACCGGCGGTAAGATCGCCGCCATCCATGTGGTCGAGGGTGACAAGCTCAGCGAGGGCAGCCTCGTGATGACACTGGAGGCCGCGGGCGAAGTCCCCGAAGCTGACACCACCCGGCCTGATGTGCGCGAGGCCGCCGATGCGGTTCCAGAGCTGAGCGCCTCTGCCGCCGCACCCGCCGAAGGTGCGGGCCTTACTGGAAAAATCGAGCTTCTCGTGCCCGATATCGGTGATTTCACCGATGTGCCGGTGATCGAGATCGTGATCGCGGTAGGCGACATTATTGACGTTGACGACACGGTGGTGATTCTTGAATCGGACAAGGCCACGCTCGATGTGCCCTCGGCCGTCGCGGGCCGGGTTGTCGAGTTGCTCGTCGCCGAAGGCGACAAGGTGAGTCGCGGTAGCCTGCTGGCGGTGGTCGCACCCGAAAGCGCGGCCCCGGCGCCCACGCCGACAGCTGTTCCGGCGGCTGCGGCTGCGGCGACCGTGGCCAGGCCGACCCCGACACCCAGCGCACCGGCTCAGCCGGCCAGGCTGGCGCATGCCTCGCCCGCCATCCGCAAATTCGCCCGCGAGCTTGGCGTTGATATCAACGCTGTTTCCGGCACCGGCCCCAAAGGCCGCATCACCCGCGAGGACGTGCAGGATTTCGTCAAGACGGCGCTGGCCGCGCCCTCTGCCCCTGCGGCGAGCGGCGCCGACAGGGGGCTTGACCTGCTGCCCTGGCCCAAGGTCGATTTCGCCAAATTCGGCGAGATCGAGCGCGTGCCTCTGTCGCGGATCGCCAGAATCTCGGGGCCAAGCCTGGCGCGCAACGCCACGATCATTCCCCATGTCACCAATTTCGAAGACGCCGATGTCACCGATCTCGAAGCATTCCGCAAGATGGTGAACAGCGAGGCGAAGGATGGCACGAAACTCTCGATTCTTCCTTTCGTGGTGAAGGCGGCTGTCGCTGCCCTCAAGCAGTTCCCTAAGTTCAACGCATCGCTCGATGGCGATGGCCTGATCCTGAAGAAATACTATAACATCGGTGTCGCGGCGGACACGCCCGAAGGGCTTGTCGTGCCGGTGATCAAGGATGCCGACAAGAAGGGCATCTACGACATCGCAGCCGAAATGACCAAACTTGCGGGCGCTGCGCGTGCGGGCAAACTCAAGGTCGGTGACATGCAGGGGGCGACCTTTACCATCTCGTCGCTCGGCGGGATCGGCGGCACCAACTTCACGCCGATCATCAACGCGCCGGAGGTTGCGATCTTTGGCATGACCCGGTCCGCGATTCGGCCGGTCTGGGATGGCGCGGCGTTCCAGCCCCGTCTGGTTCAGCCGATGAGCCTAAGCTGGGATCACCGCGTGGTCGACGGTGTGGCGGCGGCGCATTTCCTGGTGACGATGAAAACAATCCTGTCGGATTTCCGGCGCATCAGCCTGTAAGGGGAAACGCGATGAAGATTGATGTGCAAATCCCCGATATCGGCGATTTTTCCAATGTGCCAGTGATCGAAGTCACCGTGGCATTGGGCGATATCGTCGCCGAGGATGATCCGATCCTGATGCTGGAAAGCGACAAGGCGACGCTGGATATTCCCGCGCCTGCGGCAGGCAAGGTCACCGCTATCCATGTGTCCGAAGGCGACACGGTCAGCAAGGGCAGTCTGGTGATGACGCTTGAGGCCGAAGGCGAAGCGACCGCAGAAGCGCCCCCCGAGGCTGCGCCCGCACGGCAGCCCGTGCCGGCCCTGCAGACCGCCGCCTCTGCCAGCGGCGCAGACAGCCACGCGGAATTCCTGGTGCTTGGCGCTGGACCGGGTGGCTATACAGCCGCCTTCCGCGCCGCCGATCTCGGACTCAAGGTCACGCTGATCGAACGCTGGGACAGGCTGGGGGGCGTCTGCCTGAACGTGGGGTGTATCCCGTCCAAGGCACTGCTGCATGTGGCCAAGGCCATGGACGAAGCGCAGGCGTTATCCGCCCACGGGGTCAGTTTCGCCGCCCCGACGGTCGACCTGGACGGCGTTCGCAGCTTCAAGGATGGGGTGGTCGGCAAGCTCACCGGCGGACTGAATGGTCTGGCGCGCAAGCGTAAGGTCACCGTCGTCAGGGGCACCGGGCGGTTCGCGGGCCCCAATGTCATTCGTGTAGAGACTGCCGAGGGCACGCAGACCGTCAGCTTTGATCATGCGGTCATCGCCTGCGGGTCGGAACCCGTGCGCCTGCCGTTCCTGCCCGACGATTCGCGCGTGATCGACAGCACCGGCGCGCTGGCGCTTGCCGATATCCCTGAACGGATGCTGGTGGTGGGCGGCGGGATCATCGGGCTCGAAATGGCGCAGGTCTATGATGCTCTTGGATCGAAAATCACCATTGTTGAACTGATGGATCAGATCATCCCCGAAGCGGATCGCGATCTGGTAATGCCGCTGATGAAGCGGATCGAGAAACGCTATGAACGGTGTTGTCACGTTAACCTGTCGGCAATCGGCGAAGGCATCGCGTTAGTGGGATCAGGCGATGTTCGCAGCCGTTTTCCAGACATCAAGTGCCTGCAACCGATGGAAGCGGATGGTTAAGGCTGTGCGGCGGCAGGATGGGACAAAGAAGCAGTTTCGGGTTGCTGAGTGAACAGACACGAAGCGCTGCAAGCCGCCGGGTGATCGGTGTCCTTGCATCACCCGTTCCCGCTTTCGAAACGGCAGGTGGCTGTTCTCTGCGCGATTATTCAGGCCCTTGTGCGACCAATGATCCAAACCGGGCGCTACGTCGCGCTTGGCAGCGCCATAGGATCGCAGCTTGTCCGTTATAATCCGTTTTGGCACGAAGCCATGACGCTTGAGAAGTCTGAGCATCAGACGTTTCGCAGCCGGCTTATTCCGACTGGACTGGAGGATTTCATCCAGCACAACCCCATGTTGATCGACCGCGCGCCAGAGCCAGAATGGCCTGTCGGCAATCTTCACGACGACTTCGTCCAGATGCCAAACATCACCCGGACGGGCTTGCCTCCGTCGCAGATTCTGGGCGATCTGAGGCCCGAATTTGACCGTCCAGCGCCTGATGGTTTCGTAGGACACATCAATTCCGCGCTCGAGCAACATCTCCTCAACCTCACGCAGGCTTAGGTTGAAGCGCATGTAGAGCCAGACCGCGTGAGCGATAATCTGGGATGGAAAGCGATGGCGCTTGTAGCTGATAGCCGATGTCTGCATTGCAGTCAGATAAGAAGAAATCGCGACGCGAACAACAATAGGGCAGTTAACGTGACATCACCCACGGCGGACATCACGTTGGGTTATGGAGGGCTAGAGGCGTCATAATGGGTATACCCGTGAGGGACGCATGAATGTGACAGCAGAAAATGTCACAAATGAGTGGCGCAACAGGCATTGTGACAGTATCAGGAATATAGCCACCCTAAAGTGACATTTCTACATGCCCAAGATCGGTTACGCCCGCGTCAGCTCAACAAGTCAGGATCTCGAAATCCAGAAAGCCAAACTGAAGGCGGCAGGCTGTGAAATTGTCCGCGCCGAAACCGGCTCTGGAGCATCCCGTGACGGTCGCACCGAACTGGCAACCGTCCTGGAGTTTTTGCGTGCAGGTGACGAGCTGGTCGTGCATCGCCTCGACCGCCTTGGGCGGTCAACCCGAGACGTTCTGAATCTGGTGCATGAGTTGGATGCGAAGGGCGCGTCGTTGCGTATCCTTGAACCCGAGGTGACGACGGCCGGCGACATGGGGCGCATGGTGATCACTGTCCTCGGCATGGTCGCTGACATGGAGCTGAAGTTCATTCGCGACCGCCAACGCGCAGGGATCAACGCCGCAAAGGGCAAGGGGATCTACAAGGGGCGGCAGAAGAAGGTCGATGACGCTGAAATTCAGAGACTGGCTGCAGCGGGCACATCCAAAGCCCAGATTGCCCGAGACCTGGGGGTTTCGCGCATGACCGTATATAGAGCGCTGGATACAGGAAGTGCCAAAGCGGACGCAGACCCGGATTAGGTCCGCTGGCTGCTATGCGGACGAGGACGAAACCGCTCTCGCGGTAGGGGCGCCTGCGGCGAGTGTAGCGAGCTGATTGGGGCGCCGTGATTTGGTGGATGGCTGCGCCTGTCGGACAATTGGGACCTTCTCAATCTGATGACAGGAGGTTCCAATGACGGACCAGCATGTTCCCGCCCTGCGGCGGCGCTTTCTTGAGGATATGCGGATCAAAGGGCTGATGCCCAAGACGCAGACGATGTACCTGCGGGCGATGCGCGAGTTCACCCGGTTCCTGGGGCATTCGCCCGATACGGCGACGCCGGAGGAGCTACGGGCTTTCCAGCTGGACATGAAAGAGCGCGGCATCGGTGCGCCGACCTTCAACAACCGGCTGACGGTGCTGAGCTTCTTCTTCGCGACGACCTGTCCGCGTGCGGAGATGAAGAGGCACATGCGCTATCAGCGGGCGGCGAAGAAGATCCCCGTGGTGCTCAGCGCCGGGGAGGTTACGCGCATTCTCGAAGCCGCCCCGGGGCCCGGGCTCAGATATCGAGCCGCCTTCAGTGTGGCCTATGGTGGTGGCCTGCGGGCGAACGAAGTCACTCATCTGAAGGTCGGCGATATCGATAGCGGCCGGATGCTGATCCGTGTCGACCAGGGCAAAGGCCGCAAGGATCGCCATGTGATGCTTTCGCCCAGCCTGCTTGAGCTTTTGCGTGCTTATTACCGCGAAGCGCGGCCCGCGGGCTGGCTATTCCCCGGCCGCAATCGGATCGATCCGATCTCGACACGGCAGTTCAATCGGGCGTTCGGGGTGGCCTGCGATTTCGCGGAGATCAAGAAGAAGGTCTCGCCCCATACCCTGCGGCACAGCTTCGCGACGCATCTGCTGGAGAGTGGGACCGACATTCGGGTGATCCAGGTGCTGCTCGGCCACGCCAAGCTGGAGACCACGACGATCTACACCAAGGTGGCGACCAAGACGATCCGGGATGTGACCAGTCCGCTTGATCTGCTGGTGCGACGGGAGGCCGGAGCCGGATAAACCCCGACCCCGATGGCCCGCCCCAGACTGGAGGTCGCGGATATCTTCCGCGCTCATGGTGCTGCTTACCGTCGTGACAATGCTGGCCACCTGAACCTGCCGCAGTTGAAGGTGATGTCGGCGATCGAGAACTGCCGGACCGCCGCCCTTGGCGGGCATGTCGCGGCGTGTACCAAATGCGGCCACGAGCACGTTGCGTACAACTCGTGCCGCAATCGGCATTGCCCGAAATGCCAGGGCGTCGCGGCGCGGGATTGGATGGCCGCCCGGATGGAAGACCTACTGCCCGTCGAGTATTTCCACGTGGTCTTCACCCTGCCAGCTCCGATCGCGGACATCGCCTATCAGAACAAGTCAGCGGTCTATGGCCTTCTGTTCAAGGCGTCGGCTCAGACCCTGCTGACCATCGCCGCCGATCCCAGGCATCTGGGAGCGCGGATCGGTATGACCAGCGTGCTGCACACATGGGGCTCGGCGATGACCCATCATCCCCATGTCCACGTCATCGTCGCGGGTGGCGGGCTGTCGCCAGACGGCACCCGGTGGGCCGCCTGTCGTCCCGGGTTCTTCCTGCCGGTGAAGGTCCTGTCGAGGCTGTTCCGACGCCTGTTCCTCGAAGGGCTATTGGTGCTGCACCAAGCTGGCAAGCTGGCGTTCTTTGGCAATCTGTCGGAACTGGCCGACCCCGACACATTCGCGGCTCATCTCGTGCCGCTGCGCAAGGCCAACTGGGTCGTCTACGCAAAGCCCCCCTTCGGCGGCCCGGCGGCGGTACTGGCTTATCTGAGCCGATACACCCACCGCGTCGCGATCTCAAATCATCGCCTTGTCAGCGCGGACGCCGGCACCGTGGCCTTCCGGTGGAAAGACTACCGCATCAAGCGCGGTGACAGAATGAAGCTCATGCGCCTGCCCGTGGCAGAGTTCATTCGCCGGTTCCTCAACCATGTCCTGCCATCCGGCTTCCACCGTATCCGCCACTCAGGCTTCCTCGCCAACGGCATACGCCGCGACAGGATCGAGAAGATCAGGCGTCTGATCGATACGGGTCGAGAGCCAGATCAGACGACCGGGGAGGACGGCCGTACCGACCCGGATGAGCACGACCTGTGCCGGGCATGCCCCAGATGCGGTGGCGTGATGCGCATCATCGAAACCTTCGCCCGCGGCCAGCCCCCGAAGTCCCGCGCGCCGCCGTGGGAGGATGCCGCATGATCCAACCGTCACAACCGGCCCTGCAATCCAGAGACGTCGGCCTCGTCAGCATGCCCAATCGCCGAAAATCTGCATCACGACAGGCCGATGACCGCAAAGCCAGACATCAATCCCCGACCTCGAAGCGTGAAAATCGACAGGCCCGCGCTCCTCAACGTCAATGGGGCCGCAGTTCAGGGCATCCACGGCCCGGACCTGAGCCACAATCCCCATAGCACCGAAATCTGCCCGCGCTTTCCTCCTTGTCAGATTTATCGCCGCTGGATGGCAAGCATCCAGCAGCCACAAACCTTAGACGAAGGGGCCGTTCAGAGGTCTGAATTCAACGGCCTCTTCAGATACCGACCTTTCGCTGATTTCTTAAGAATCTAGACAGTAAGTATGGCTCGGGTCTGCGAAGCCGCGGCCAAGCCTCCCCCATCGTTCGGCATTGTGATCGGCGACGGTTTGCTTCATATCAGCGGTTGCTGATACCTTATTCCTTCCAAGCATTGATGGCAGGCTATGAGTTCGAAGGATAACCAAGAACAGCGGCGCCGGAGCGGACGGCCGCTCATGATTTTGCCTATTCTTCTGTTTGGGTTGCTGGGCGTAGTCTTCTACTGGGGCCTCTGGAACAACGACGACCGGTTGCCCTCGACGCTGATCGGAAGACCAATCCCGGAATTCGCGCTCCCGCCCATCGAAGGGCGGCAGGACGGCCTAGCCTCGGCGAACCTGCTAGACCAGGTTTCTCTCGTCAACGTCTGGGCGTCGTGGTGCGTCCCCTGCCGCACGGAGAACCCGCTTCTCGTCGATCTTGCCGAAGCGGGCACCGTTCCGATCTACGGTATCAACTACAAGGACGATGCCGAGGAGGCGCTGGGTTTCCTCGAAGAGCTCGGCGATCCCTTCACCCGCATCGGCGCGGACCGATCAGGCCGCGTTGCGATAGACTGGGGCGTCTATGGAGTGCCGGAAACATACATAATCGACGCCGAGGGGCGCATTGCATACAAGCATGTCGGCCCCTTTGATCAGGCCTCGCTTGAGGAGGACATTCTGCCGGTCGTGCGCCGGTTGCAGGCTGAGAGCGACCCGTGAGGCGACGTGACGTCCTTGCCGGAGTCTTGGCGCTTGCGGCAAGCCCTGCCTCCGCCCGACCACCGATCCCTAATCACGGGACTCCGCGTGATCTCCTGTCGCCGCCTTTCGTGGATGGAGATGGACGGAATCTGACGCTGGCGGACTTCGAGGGACGTGTCGTGCTTCTGAACATTTGGGCGACCTGGTGCCCGCCTTGTCGCGAGGAGATGCCGACGCTCGACGCGCTGCAAGCGCGCCTCGGCGGATCGGATTTTCATGTTCTGCCGCTGTCGATCGATCGGGCCGGTCTCGAACCTGTGCGCCGCTTCTACCGAGAGACCGGCATTCGCAACCTCGATCTCTATATCGCGGAGGATACGCGCGCGATGCTGGCCTTGGCCGTGGTGGGCCTGCCGACAACGATTCTGATCGACCGCATTGGGCGCGAGCGCGGGCGCCTCGCAGGCCCGGCCGAATGGAACAGCCCCGAAGCCGTTGCGCAGATAAGCGCTCTTATTGACGAACGTAAGCAATAGGACATGGAAAAGCACGACGACCGCGCCAGCCGTTCCGCTCCGTGCGCACACGTGGTGGCGGTCTACCGATCAGTTTGGAGATGTGGATTTGATTGAACTTTCCGCTCTTGGACTAATGGCGGCATTGCTGGCCGGTGCCGTTTCCTTTCTGTCGCCCTGCGTGCTGCCGCTCGTGCCCGGCTACGTATCCTACGTTGCCGGACGTACGGTCACCGGCAGTGCAGCGCCTTCGAAGGGGCGGGCCGTCTGGCTCAGCTTCTGTTTCGTCCTTGGCTTCTCCACGATATTTATCGCGCTTGGGGCCTCTGCCACCGCGCTCGGTCAGGCGCTGCTGCAGTGGCGCTACGAACTCAACCTCGTCGGCGGCGCGATCGTGATCCTGTTCGGTCTGTTCATGATCGGGGCAGCGCGCCTGTCGGCCATGGAGCGCGACCTGCGTTTTCATCTCGACCTGCCGGGCGGGCAACCGGTCGCCTCCTACGTGCTCGGACTCGCCTTCGGTTTCGGCTGGACACCGTGCATCGGGCCGATCCTCGGCGCCATCCTAACCGCCAGCGCGACAAGCGCGACGATTGGCGAGGGCGTCGCATTGCTTGCCTTCTACTCGGCCGGCCTTGGGATCCCGTTTCTGGTCGTCGCGGGGTTCACCGACAGTATTGCCGGGAGGCTGCGCGGCATCGGTCGTTGGGGTCGCCGCCTGCATCAGGCTGCGGGCGGCGTCATGATCCTGATGGGTTTGGCGATGATGACCGGGCGGTTGAGCGCACTGGCCTACTGGCTGCTGGACACCTTCCCTGTCCTTGCGCGGATCGGGTGAACAGATGCGACTGTACGAGAAACATATCCTCCCTCGGCTGACGCATCTGGCGATGGGCCAGGATCAACTTCTTCCCTACCGGCGCCGCGCCGCCTCCGGGCTGCATGGACGTGTGCTGGAGATCGGGATCGGCTCGGGCCTGAACCTTGCGCTCTACCCCGAGGCCGTGCGTCAGATCATCGGTGTTGACCCGTCGCCCGAACTCCTCTCTCGGGCCGCGCAAACCTCCCATGGCCTGATGCCCGCGGCCGAGATGATCGAGGGCGTGGCCGAAGCATTGCCGCTGGAGGATCGCAGCGTCGACTGCGTCGTCGCCACCTGGGCGCTCTGCAGCGTGTCGGAGCCGGAGAAGGCGCTCGCCGAGATCCGGCGCGTTCTCAAGCCGGACGGCATCTTCCGCTTCGTCGAGCATGGTTTGGCGCCGGAAGCCCGTGTCCGGCGCTGGCAGCGCTGGCTCACGCCTGCCTGGAAGCGTTGCGCCGGGAACTGTCACCTTGACCGCCCGACGAACGCCCTTGTCGAGAAGAGCGGGTTTCGGATCGAGCGGCTCGACACCGGCTTCCGAGGCCATTCGTATTCATGTATGAGGGGCAAGCTCGCCTCTACTAAGGAAGCTTGGAAAAAGAACAACATCGGCTTTCGATTCGTGGCGCAACACTAATGGCAAGGCAATCAATTCCCGCCTCGAACTTTTGCTGCAGGCTCCGCATTATGAGGTATTATGAGTAGTCAGAAAGATAACCGGCAGGCCAATCTGACGCGCGGCATCCGCGTCGAGATCGCCAGCCTCGTCTACAACATCATCGAGGTCGTCGTATCCGTCACCGTGGGACTTCTGACCGGCAGCGCGGCACTGGTAAGCTGGGGTCTCGACAGCACGGTCGAAGCCACCTCAGCCGCGACGCTGATCTGGCGCTTGAAGGGGGAGAAGGACGGTGCCGGCAAGCGCACGGTCCTGCACCGCAAGAAGGTCGCGCTCTACGTGGTTGCCTGTGCCTTCTGGATCGTCGTCGCGGCGATCCTCTACGAGGCGGTCTCCGCCTTCATTTCGCAGAAGGCGCCGGGCTTCAACTGGTGGGGTATCGCGATTCTGGGTGCTTCGCTCGTGGTCAACCCGTTCCTCGCCTGGGGCAAGTATCGCTATGGCAAACGGCTCGATGCGCCCGCCCTGAAGTACGATGCCAAGGACACCATGATCTGCCAGTATCAGACAATCGTGGTGTTGGCCGGGATCGGTCTGACGCAATGGATGGGCTGGTGGTGGGCCGACCCGGTCGCGGCGCTTCTGATCGTGCCCTACGTTGCGTGGGAAGCGTTTGAGGCCACCAAGGATGCGCGGTCGGTCGAGCCGGAGGAGGCCGACGCTACTGCCGACGCCTGACGTTGCGCATGATGAACCGGGATTTAGGCATGGGCGGCAGTTCTTCGGTTTCCAGATCCAGATCCTGATCTGGCACTTCGTAGTCGATGGCGTTCACGAAGAAACTGCAAAACGCCTTCATCTGGCTGATCGCGATCCACTCGCCCGGACAACGGTGGTTCCTGTGGTGATCACCACCGCCCTGCGGAATGAAGTCGTAGGGGGTGACCTCCCGATCGTGAAACCGCTCGGGCCGGAACTCTTGCGGCGCGTCCCACGAGCGAGCGTCGGTATTTGTGCCGTAGAGGTCGAGCAGAACCCTGTACCCTTTGGAAAAGCGATATCCGCGCCACTCGAAATCACTCTTCACCCGTGCCGCGACCGCGGGAAAGAACGGATACAGACGGCGGACCTCTTGCACGAAAGGTTCGAGCTGTCCCTCGTCGTCCTTCAGCTTTTGCCGCCACTCGGGATGCCGATGCAGGGCATGCGCCGCCTGGGCGATGAACGCAGAGACGGCGACGATCGGGCGTACTACGTTCAGAAGCTCCACGGCGGCAACCTTGGAGGTCAGCAGCTCCCCATTCAGATCGCGCCACGTCGCGACGACATGGGCGGCGCTTTCCTGTCCTGTCTGAAGGCTTCCGTCGCGCAGCCGTTCAATAATCCCGGCTGTCCAACGCTCTGCGCGATGCCGCGCCAGACGCGCACCCCAGTGCTTCCAGCCGACCGCCCCGGCGTCTTGGAAGAGCGCCGTCATCTGCGCCGTCCGCGTCTCGACCTCCGCTTCGGGAAGCGGCACGCCCGACCAGGCGCAGGCAGCTCTGGTGAGGATTTCGCGCACTTCGTCGTAGAGAACGACCTTCTCCGCCGCTTGCCAGTCCCGTGCGTAGCGGTCCAACAGGTCCCGCGTCGTGTTTTCGAGAGCTTCGATCCGCTCCGACGCCATGAGTGACATAAACATCCGCTTCCGATGACGGTGGGCCTCGCCATCGAGCCCCTGGATGCCCTTTTCGCCGAGCAGGGTTCTCTGGATACGCTTCGGCATCGAGCCTGCGCGCACGAGCCCATCCTCGGAATAGAAGACCTCCGCAGCTGCGGCACCAGTCATGCAGATCGTCTTTTGAAAGAGGATGCGGGTCTCGAACAGGTCGCCCTCAAGATCGCGGCATGTGTCCGGAATGAACTCATATGGGTTGCGCAGCAGGGCAAGCGTGCTGTCGATGCCCTTTGCGGATGGAATGCTGGACATCGATTATTTCCCCGTAACGTTTTCTTCTCGGTGGTTACGTTCGGGCTTGTTCTGCGCCGAGCGGAAGCTGTCCCAGAACAGCAGGGCCGCACCGCAGAAAATCGCCACATCCGCAAGATTGAAGGACGGCCAGTGGTATGTTCCGTAATGGAAATCCAGAAAATCCGGGACGGCCTGATAACGCAGCCGGTCGAGGACATTGCCGAGCGCGCCGCCGATGATCAGACCGAGAGCGGCAGCCGTCAGCCTGTCCGGCGCGCGCCACAACCAGATCAGCAGCCATGCCACGATCACGCCAGCAAGCGCGATGAGACCCCACCAAGGCACGATCCCGCCCAGCATACCGAAGCTGACTCCATCGTTCAGAACCCGCACGAGATTGAGAAAGGGTAGAACCTCGACGCCGCGCTCAAGCGCCGGTGTGTTCAGCGCAAGCGCCTTGGTACCCTGATCGAGGCCGAACGCCGCGATCGCGCAGAGCCCGCCCAGAACGCGGCTGTTCATGCCGCTGCCTTCAGATCGGCCCGCGCGTCGCGGATGATCGCCCATGACGAGTGCAGGAACAGCCCGGCGATACCGAAAGCGACGATGAGGTCTGGCCATGCGCTGCCCAGCCACGCCACAAGACCGGCGGCAACGACGACCGCCGCATTACCGATGGCGTCGTTGCGCGAGAAGAGCCAGACGGCCCGCATGTTCGCGTCGCCCTTGCGGAACCGCAGCAGTGGCAGAACGGAGATGGCGTTGACGACAAGGGCGATCATGCCAAGCAGGCCCATGAGACCTGCATCCGGCGTCGTCTGTTCGAAGACCCGGACGATGGTCGTGCCGAGGACGCCAAGACCGAGGAGCCCGAGGAAGATGCCTTGGATCAGAGCCGACCGTGCCCGCCAAGCGAGGCTCCAGCCGATGGCCAGCAGGCCAAGGAAGGTGATCGCGCCATCGCCGATGAAATCGAGCGCATCGGCCTTCACGGCCTGCGATCCGGAAATGAAACCGCCGATCATTTCGAGGACCCCGTATCCCACGTTCAGGATCACGACGATCCAGAGGGCGCGGCGGTAGGCCGGGTCCTGATGGGCAGGATTCGGCGGAATGTCTTCATCGCCATCGATCCGGTCGAAGCCATAGCCTGTCACCGCGACTGCCTTTTCGATGTCCGGCAGGCGCGCTTCGGGGGCATTCAGTGTCATGATGTGAGTTGCGGCCGACACCTTCACATCGCCGGGCGCGACTCCGGCCGACTGTGCCGCCCGCTCGATCTGTGCGGCATCCTTGGCGCAGTCCATACCGGAAACCCGGTAACGGACGGGCGGGGCATCTGCCGTCAATCCGGCACTTTCGGTGTTGGCCATGGTCGCGCTATTCCTGCTAGGATGAATCAAAGAACAACATATCAGCGAGGAGTGATATGGCGCAATTCGTCGATGACCGCAAGAGCGCAACCATCGAGCGACGGGCGAAGCTGTTTCGCGGCTTCGCGGACCCGAGCCGCCTGGCCATCCTCGGTGCACTTTGTAACGAGCCATTGGCCGTTCACGAGCTCGTCGAGCGGACGAAACTATCGCAACCCAACGTCTCCAACCATCTGAGGTGCCTGCTGGAGTGCGGGCTTGTCGCCAGCGATCGCCATGGGCGTTTCATCCGCTACCGTATCAGCAGCCCGCGCATCACGGTTCTTCTGAGCGATGTGGACGCACTTCTCGACGTGGTCGCAGAGGGCGTTGAGGCGTGTGACAATTATCGTGAGGCGTGAGTCAGAACGGACGGCCGGTCGACTCGGCGCAGATCGGTTGGAAAGATGTTGTCCGTGTGCAGGGTCCGACCGGAATCCTGCTGAGGTTCGACAAGCTGGCTTCGGAAGAGACACCATTCATGTATCACTGCCACATCCTCGAACACGAGGATGCGGGCATGATGGGGCAGTTTACGGTCACATAACAGGACCCCACCCGCTCGACACCGGGCGTCGTCAAGAGCTTACGTCTTCTTGCGGCGTTCTATCAGGTGCCGGTGTCGCCTTGTTGAAACGCATTACGGAGTATGTCTAGACCCGAACGGAGAACACCTCGCTAAGCTGCGGGTCCGCCGAAGCGGCCGTCCAGTCGCTCGGCAGCATTCGTCAAAAAGGGCTCAAGGACTAAGCCGCTCTCGCGGCAGGGCGCCAGGTGCGCGCGTTTGACACTGATCTGAACGCGGCGCTTCACCGAATGGGCTCTCCGGCCTGACGATTGGGACCTTCTCAAGCGCCAGATCGGAGGTTTCCATGACACAGGAGAAGATGAGCCCGCTGCGTGCGCGGATGATCGAGGACATGCGCATCCGCGGGATGGGCGACAAATCCCAGCAAGCCCACATCCGGGCAATCAAGGATTTCGCCGGGTTTCTGGGGCGCTCGCCGGACACGGCGACGCCGGAGGAGCTTCGCGCCTACCAGCTTCACATGACGGACACCGAGGTCACGCCCTCGGTCTACAACACGCGCATCACCGCCTTGCGCTTCTTCTTCGGGATGACCTGCGGTCGCGAGGAGATGAAGCGGTACATGCAGTTCCGCACCGAGCCGCGCAAATTGCCCGCGGTGCTGAGCGCCGAGGAAGTCTCCGAACTTCTGGCCGTCGCACCTGGTCCGGGCCTCAAGTATCGCGCCGCCCTCAGCATATCCTATGGCGCGGGTCTTCGGGCCTCCGAGGTCTGTAATCTCACGGTCGGCGATATCGACAGCGACCGGATGCTGATCCACGTCGTGCAGGGCAAGGGGCGGAAGGACCGCAAGGTGATGCTGTCGCCCGGGCTGCTCGATCTTTTGCGCGCGTATTGGCGCGAAGCACGCCCCGAGGGATGGCTCTTCCCCGGCAAGCCGAAGATCAACCCGATTTCCCCACGCCAGTTGAACCGAGCTTTCACCTCGGCCAAGCGCATGGCCGGGATCAACAGACCCGCGACGCTGCACACGCTGCGGCACAGCTTTGCGACCCATCTGCTGGAAGGGGGAACGGATGTGCGGGTGATCCAGGTGCTGCTCGGCCACGCCAAGCTGACGACGACAGCCAGATACACGCAGGTCGCCACCAAGATGATCCGGGACACCACCAGCCCGTTCGAGGCCTTGAAGCAATTGAAGTTGCCGACCCGCGAGGACCGAACGGGGTAAGGCGCGGGCCTTGCCCCGCGCAGAGCTGGAGATCGCTGACATCTTCCGTGCCCATGGCCCCGAATGGCGGCAGGCCAATGCCGGGCATGTCAGCCTGAACCAGCTCAAGACGATGTCGGCGATAGAAGCATGCCGGACGGAAGCGCTCGGCGGGCATGTCGCATCTTGCACAAAGTGCGGACACCAGCACATCGCCTATAACTCATGCAAGAACCGGCACTGCCCGAGGTGTCAGGGGCCCGCGGCGCGTGACTGGATGGCGGCGCGCGCCGAAGACCTGCTGCCGGTGGAGTACTTCCACGTCGTCTTCACCCTGCCGGCCGAGATCGCGCAGATCGCCTTCTGGAACAAGCGGGCGGTCTACGGCCTGCTGTTCCGCGCTTCGGCCAAGACAGTCATGACCCTCGCCGCCGATCCCAAGCGGCTCGGTGCGCGTGTCGGCATGACAAGCGTGCTCCACACATGGGGATCGGCGATGACCCATCATCCCCACATCCACATGATCGTGCCCGGCGGCGGCCTGTCGCCCGACGGCAAGAGGTGGGTCGCCTGCCGCCCGGGGTTCTTCTTGCACGTGCGGGTTCTGTCGCGGTTGTTCCGGCGCCTGTTCCTCGAGGGGCTGATGGCGCTGCACCACGCCGGGCAGCTTGCCTATTTCGGCGAACTGAAGGACCTGGCAGATACGCAGGTCTTCGCCGGATATCTCGCGCCGCTCCGCAAAACCGAATGGGTGGTCTACGCCAAGCCTCCGTTCGGCGGACCCGAGGCCGTGCTCGCCTATCTCGGCCGCTACACCCACCGCGTGGCAATTTCGAACCACCGTCTCGTCAGCGCCGATACCGAGACCGTCGCGTTCCGCTGGAAGGATTACAGGATCAAACGGGGGGATCGGATGAAGGTCATGCGGCTGGCCACGGGCGAGTTCATCCGCCGCTTCCTGATCCATGTCCTCCCGTCCGGCTTCCACCGCATCCGCCACTACGGCCTGCTCGCCAGTGGCGCCTGCAAGCGCAATGTCGAGGCGATCCGCCGTCTTCTCGGCGCCGAGGCGCCGGCTGCGGCCAAAGCGACGACTGCCGATCAGGCCCCACCGCTCACTCTCAGGGAGCCCTGCCCTGAGTGTGGCGGGGCAATGCGGATCGTCGAGACCTTCCGGCGTGGCGAACGCCCCGTGACCCGCGCTCCGCCCCGAAAGGCTGCTGCATGATGACAGGGCCATCCTTCCCGCCGACCCCGGTCCGGATCACTCCCTCGTTCCGGAGGCAAGGGCGCCGTGCGCCGGTCGTTCTTCAAACCAGAAACGGTGACACCGCAGCGTCGCCGCACACCCTCCGCCGACTACGAACACCGCTCATAGAACACAGGAAAGCTGTCCGAAACTGGATTGAAACCCGGCGCTCAGCCACCACCGCCAGCAACGCCGTGCCGCTTTCCCCATAGGGCACTGCCAGACCCCCGCAGCTTCCTCCCTGAGAGATTTTCCAACGCGGGCCGCCGTCAGTCCGGCCATCAACCTCGCACTCCGGCCCGCATCGGAAAATCTTCATCCCTCAAGCCGTTCGCTGCGATCTGCGCGAACGGCTGCTTCGACGCTGCGGCCGTTCACTGAACCGTCTGTGACAGGCTGCTGAACTTATTTGTGAAAAACGACATGTGGTTCCTTCCAAGATCAAAGCGGCTGTCCGTAAGAGGTTCCTTCACCGGACATGTATTGCAAAGGTTGGCAGGGTCAGAGAAACCACACCTCAGAATATCTCGTATAGGTGGTACGATTTGATTCGCATATGCCGCCCCTTAATCGTACTTTAAAGCTATGACTGTGACCAAAATTGGCTATGCCCGCTGCTCGACTGACAAACAGGACCTGACCGCACAACGGCAGGCCCTATGCGCCTTGGGCGTATCAGAGGATCTCATTTATACTGACCACGGGCTGACGGGCACCAACCGCGCCCGCCCCGGTCTCGACCAAGCACTAGCTGCCGTCCGGGAAGGTGACGTGCTGGTCGTGCCAAAATTGGATCGCCTTGCCCGGTCCGTCCCCGATGCACGTGCGATCGCAGATCAGTTAGAGAAAAAAGGCGTCAAGCTCGCGTTGGGGATTTCCATCTACGACCCAACGGACCCAATGGGTAAAATGTTCTTCAACATTCTGGCCACATTTGCTGAGTTTGAAGCCGACCTCATCCGGTTGCGGACCAAGGAGGGCATGGCTATCGCACGGGCAAAGGGCAAACTCCGGGGGAAACAGCCGAAACTCTCTGAAAAGCAACAAAAAGAACTCGCACGCATGCATGCCACCGGTGACTATTCCATCAGTGACCTGGCAGAGGTCTTTGCGGTCTCAAGGCCAACGATCTACAGAACTTTGCACCGCACAGGAGCCAAAATCAGCCCTTAGCGTACTATTCTGCCCCCTCCGGCATCAGACCCCAAGTTCTTGCTGCGCTGACAGAGGGCAGCCGGGCCGTCGGCCTGATCTCGCACGTCGGGCTGGTGCAGGAGGCTATTCCACAAGGCTTTTACGTGCGCTCGACCCCAAGCGGCAGCCGGGTCGAGGAAAGAACGGGTATGGGATGACGGACCGCTGGTATTACCGGAAGGCACACACCCGCCGTCTGTCGTCAGGGCGCACGGTATCCGTCCGCGGCGGTTGGGCAGTTCGGGGCGATGGTGAAAGCAAGAGGGGCGCATCGTTCAGACGGACTTGTCCGATATGTGGGGCGCTGATCGTAAGCGTGGGCATGCCCAGAGGAGGGTGGGTCCATTTTGAGGGCGGCAAAGGCCTGACACGAATTAAGCACCCTTGTCTGCATCTTGGCGAGGGTCTGAGCAGGCGGCGCGACGAGGAAACACCGGATCTTTTCGAAAGGCTGCCATAGCTCGTTGCCGGATCACACAGAGCGATTTTGACCAAGACACCTAGGTCGATATGCAAACCACCCTTTGGCGACATCGATGAACGTAAGCATTGGCGGTGGGCGCTCCTCCCTCAATGAACCGAGAATGTCCCCGTCGCTGGATCTGATCACAACGGTCTAGTCCTTGATCCGCCACATCCTGAATCGTCCTTGTTGCGTCACTTCTCGGATCAGGCCTCGCTCTTGCATCCATGCGAGGTTCCTTTGAACAGCCGCGCGACTTGCGCCTGTTAGGGCCTCCGCCATCGGGGCCGACACCAAAGGCCACTCTGTCAACACAGACCGAAGAGCGGCCGGAGTTCTGCCCGAAAGCTGAGACATGGCTCCTTCCGCCCGAACACTCCATGTTTGGGTACCATCTAGATGACGCATCGCCGTTAGAATTGCGCTGTTCATCCCATCCAACCAGCGTGCCAAGCGTTCGGTTGGCAAACCCGAGACACGCAGCCCCCCTGCCCCGCCCATAGCCAGCGGCGCGAAGACGGCGCCGCTTCCGTCGCAGGCCGCGATCCTGGACGCGGTGACGGCGGCTTCGATCTGGTCGCCGTGCTGTCCGAGTCCCGCCAGACTCCAGAGATGAAAGCCCATGCAAGCTCGGGTGATTGGGTGGAACTCGGCTGCGGCTGTCATTACTTCCAGCCATCCGCCCGCACGATCTTCGAAACGCTCAGCGCTGTCTTCAATGTTCTCGGGATCGCGGCGATCCAGGAAGGCGGCCAAGTCAGCCTTCGGTCCGGGACCGCCTGTCAGGCGCCGAACAGCCCATCCAACTCTTGCAAGGGCATTTGGGTCATCCTGTGCGCCCGAGAGCCGCATCGATATCCAGAGCGCCAGACGATCAGAACTCACCCGATCCCCTGCGAACCAGCTGAGGTTCGCTGCCTCGATCAAAGCGAGGCGATGCCGCCAGCCTTCCGGGCCGCGCAGCAGCCGGTCATCCAGAGCACCCAGACGTCCAGAGACCCGTGCCAGTCGCGCAGCGTGAACGCTTTCTGCCTTTGCCCAGTCTTCGATGACAGCAGTGTCGGGCGGTTCCGCACGTGGCCCAGGAGGCAAATCATCCGGTTCTTCCTCGAGTGGTCCCGGCAGAAACCAGTGTCGCATTTTCTTCACCATTTCAGCACATGATTATTACGTGATTTCTGGATGATACGGGGTAAGCACACATCATTTTTCAGCTTAAGGCTTCAATTTTGGTTCCGTATTTCAAAGAGTGGCGGCTCTGTTGGCGCACGGCGCAGCCAGTCTCGAAAGCGTCATACCGATGATGTCCGGCGGAGGGCATGTTTCGGATGAAGCGTGGACCAAGGCAACGCGTACCGCGCGTGAGCTGGACCGGATTCTTGACGGAGTGGCGCCCGTGCGTGAGGCCGTGGTGCGCGCGGCATCCGAGCTGCGGCTCTCGACACGCCAAGTCTACAACTATCTGGCGCGGTATCGGGAAGAGCGCAGGGTATCGTCCCTGCTGCCGCAAACGAGTGGAACAAGGAAACCTAGGATCAGTCCCGCGGTCGAGAGCATCATTGCGATGACCCTGCGGGAGATGTGGTTGCGCCCCGAGCAGCCGGACCTTGCACCAATCGTTGAAGAGATCCGCGCCCGTTGCGCAGAGGAAGGGCACAGGCCGCCCGCCTATGTCACTGTCGCCCGGCGGATCCCCACTCTGTTTGCCCCGGAAGAAATTGCCCGCCGCCGCCTGTCAGATGGTAAACACCTGCACCGGCTAAAGCCGCGACCGGGCTACATCCGGGCTAACCACGCGCTCGACGTTGTCCAGATCGATCACACGCCGGCAGACATCCAGTTTGTCGAGGTTATTGATGACTACGGTGTTTTCGTTGGGCGCCCCTATCTGACCATCGCTGCAGATGTGGCCACGAGCGCGATCATCGGCTTCTGCCTGACCCTCGAGCGGCCGTCGCGACTGTCTGTGGCACTTTGTCTGGCGCACGCGATGTGCTGCAAGATTGACTGGCTGGCAGAACGCAGTATCGATCATGCTTGGCCGATGCACGGTCGCCCAAAGCAGATCGTCGTCGATTCCGCCAAGGAATTCCAAAGCAGCACCTTCAGCAGAGGATGCGCGGACTATGGTATTTCCATTCGCATGCGGAACAAGGGCACCGTGCATCGGGGCGGAGTCGTCGAACGCCTGCTGGGGAAAGTGAACACCGCGCTACGCGCCTTGCCGGGCAAGACGGGGCGTTCCATCGCGGATCGGGGCGACTATGCCTCGGAAGCGCGGGCACGGCTCAGCTTCGCGGATCTCGAACGCTGCATCGCGCTCGCGATCATCGACCACAACCTGAGCCAGAATGCGCGCAAGCTGACCGTTCCGGCGAAAGAGTGGGAAGATCGGTTCCAGCCGAAAGACCGGCCGATCGATGCACCTGTCGATGTGCTGCTGAATTTCCTGCCACGCAAGACGCGGAAGATTTCACCTCAGGGCTTCAGTCTCTTCGCCATCGACTATTTCGAGCCCTGGCTTGGCCCGCTGGTTGCGCGTCGTGACCGGCTGGCCCCGCTCGATCTGTGCTATGATCCTCGCGACATCAGCCATATCTACGTCAAGGATCCGGATACCCAGGCTTGGCGGCCGGTCAGGCGACGGGACGGACTGGCCGAGCCGATCACGCTCTGGCAGCACCAGGCGGATCGACAGCGGCGGCGCGAAATCCAGCGGCGCCCTGTGCAGGAGGCATCAGCGATCCGACGCGAAATCGCCGCAACTGTTGCCGCCGCCAAAACCCCCAAAAGCCGTTTGAAGGAGATGACCCGCGCCCGGCATGCCACCGAGGCAAAGAAGCCTTATGCCGACTTCGCTACGCCTTCCGCCTCGGCCCAGGCAAAGCTCGACCCGGATCGTCCGCGGCGGGTCTTCCCAATCGAGGATTGGTAAGGTGCCGGACCACCTCATGTCCGCCACCGTCCCACTCTTGCAGGCCGATGACGCAGTGCGGATCGCCCATGTGCGCGCGCCGCGCTGGATCAGCCATCCGGCGGCCGGCGCGGCGCATGACGCGATGCGACTGCTGCTTGAGCGACCGCCATCCCTGCGCCCACGCGGTTTGCTGCTTGCCGGTCCCTACCATAACGGCAAGACCATGATCGCCGAACGCTTCGCCGTCGAACATCTGCGTGTTGCCGAGCAGCAAAAGGTGTGGGTGATTCAGACCCGGGAAGGTGCAGGGCTGTCGCATTTCTATGCCAGCATCCTGTCCGGATTGCGCGCGCCACAAGCCGCTGGCTGGCGCAGCCTGGCCCGCGCCGGCGATCAGGTCGATCATCTTCTGGAGCGCCTGAAGCCGCGCCTTTTGATCTTCGACGAGTTCCACAGCGCGTTGCGCGGGCGGCGCGAGGATGTGAAGGCCATCTTCTCGTTCTTGCGGCGGATCGCACGAGTGCATGACATCTCACCCGTCCTTGTCGGCGAAATCGCGATCTACGATGCGGTGCATGACACGGACGAAATGGGCTCACGCTTCGATACGATCCCCATTCCACGCTGGGCGTATGACGAGGATTTCGCGACACTTCTGGACAGCCTTGAGGTAAGTCTGCCGCTAGCCAATGCCTCCGATCTGTCGCGCGAACCCTTGGCAAAGATCATCCACGATCTGTCAGAGGGGCTGATCGGCGAGGTTATCGAAATAGTCACCAGGGCGGCAGTTGCGGCAATCTCGCGCGGTGAGGACCGGATCACGGGCGCAACCCTGTCGGACCTTGGCTATGTGCCTCTCTCGAGGCGCCGCAATTCCGCTTTGCGTCACGAGATGACATGAGGTTTGGGCCGACCGGGATCTCCGTGACGCCTGCAGAGCGGTATGAAGGCGCGGCGGGAAACCGTTGGCCCATGAGCATTATGCCCGCACCAGGTGAACTTCTGTCGAGCTGGCTGCACCGCCTCGCTTACGCAAACGGCATACCTCCGCACTATTTTGGTGCGCTTCTCGGAGCGCCAGGTCAGAACTGGTCGGCACGTCTTGATCGAGCGATGCCAGATCGCATTCTGCAGTTTCTGGGAGAACATACCCACATACCCTTGGAAGACATCGCGGCTCTGACCATTGCTCCTGACCCCTTGGCCCGGTTGCGTTTGCCCCTGCGGGCATCGCCTCAGCAGAGTTGCGCACCAAAGACGCAGGCGACCTGGCTGCAATTCTGCCCGGCCTGTCTGGCGGAAGACGAAACGCCCTATTTTCGCCGAGGCTGGAGCCTGGCGACACGCGTTTCTTGCTTTCGTCACGGTTGTCGGCTTCGAGACAGGTGCCCGTCTTGCGGACAAGGATTGGCTCCGTTCAGCCAGAAGCGTCTTGTGCCGCATCAGATCTGCGCCTGGTGCGGCGCGGCCCTCTGCAAACGCACCCGTCCCGCCGCCAACGGAGTTCGGCGTCTGGAGCGCCTGATCGACGATCTGCTTCGTTTGCATGCAGCAGGGCATCGAATGGCAGAGGGGCGATCTCTCCCGGACCTTCTTGGATCAGCCTGCTTTCAATTTGGTAAACAGCGCATGTCCATCGCGCGCCTCCCTCATCGAGATCGCTATCATCTGCTTCGGCAATTGACGGAAGGGCGGTCGACGCCTTTCGGAACGCGAAGAAGTCCCGCGATCTCTTATTGGAAACGCGTCGCTCAGGCTGCGCCAGCTTGGAGCGGACTGGTCACATCCTTCAGCGATGCCGTCCTGCCTCGGCCCAAAGCTGGGCCTTGCTCTACCACCGCTGGCCCGCATTTGGCGGATCTCGTTCAGGCGGCCGCGCGGCTCCATCAGCAGCGGCAGGTGCCCTGATGGTCTGAAGCAGGTTTCAAGGGCGCGCGGCCAGCCCAGCGTCATTCAGCTGTTCAGCGTCTGGCAGGTCGCGCAAGCTCTCCATCCCGAAAGCTGAGAGGAACGCGTCTGTGGTCACGAAGGTATAGGGGGCACCACGACGCGGCGCGCGCGGCCCAGTTCCAATCAGACCCTGCGCATGCAGCCTTCCGATCAGGTCCCGGCTGATCTCTTTGCCAAAGATGTCTTTGAGCCCATCGCGGGTGATCGGCTGGTGGTAGGCGATGGCCGCCAAAATCGCGACGTCGAACTCGTTCAGGTCCAGCAACTGGTCTCCGACATCCGCTGCGGCGCGGATCGCAGGCGCGTAAACAGGCCGCGTCCGGAACATCCACCCCCCTGCGACCATGGCAATCTCGAACGCCCGCCCTTCCAGATCAGCGGCAAGGTCTTCCAACAGCAGATCAACCGAAGTCCCCTGCCCCACTATGCGCGCCAGATCCTCGCGCGGTACAGGCGAGGCAGAGGCAAACAGCACCGCCTCGATCCGGCGCATCCATTCCCGCCAGCGCAACTCCGGTGGCAGGTCGAGCAACTCGCGATCAAGCTCAGCTTCTGGTCGATCCTTCGACTTCCTTTCCGGTCGCATGTCCGAACCGCGAAACCGGTTCCCACTTTCGCTGTCCATGCTCATGGCTACACCCCGTAGAGCCGGAATGTGTCGCGCCCGGTTAGCTCGCGGACCGCGCCGAGATCGACAAGCCGGTCACAGAGCCGCCGCGCCGCGCGGTCCGGCAAAGGCAGGGCACTGGGCGCCACGGCGTCCTGCGTCAGGAATATTTTCACCGCCGCCCCTGCCCCCTTGGCCCGAAGCTTTGGTGCAACTCCTTTCAAAAGCGAAGCCCGACGCGCGAGATCGACAGCCAGACGCGCGGCCTCGACCGCGGATGCGGTCACTGCGCGATGACAGGCTAGGCGCAAATCGTCACCCCGCTTGCGCAGGTCTGTGCGTTTCAAACCCGCGGCCAGCAGCGGCACGACATGATCCCAACCAAGCGCCTGGGCGAGGGCGGCGTCCGCGAGGATCAACGCCGGGACTTCGGCACGGGGTGCCTCCGTCAGGACAGCATCCAGCACCACCGCGGTACGGGTCAGCGGTGCCCCATTTCCCGCATCCAGCCACGTGGCGATCTGGCAAGACTCGATGGTCGGTAAAGCTCGGCTCAAAGCCTTGACCGACACCGACCGTTCCACCGCGCGACGCCAGGCAAGGTAGGTTTCGCCTGCCGGACCGGGAAGGTCGCCGGGACGCAGGAGGTGCACCGCGTCGCGCAATTCCCCCGCCCTCTCCATCCGACCGGAAAGCGCCACGCATGCCTCTGCGGCGTGCAGGGCCAGCCGGTCCCGCAACAATGCTTGGGGGACATCGTCTCGTGCAAACACATGATACAGGTGAGTAAGCGCTGCACCTGACAAAAACGCCACATCTTCAAAGGCTTCAGGACGTGCCGAGGTGACCCATGCGGGCATCCGGGGTAGAGTGTCTGTGTCGATGGAGTGTTCCGGTCGGGCAAATGTCATGACTGAAGCCTAAACCATCGCGGCGCTTTGCTCCAGAAAATAGCACAGAAAACGCCTCGCTCTATCTTTTGCCATGATGTCCGATAATCTTGCATTATCGGGCGTAAAAATGATATGCTCGAAAACATGAGCAGTCCTACGAATAACAGCACCAAAATCGAGGATTCCGACGCGTCTGGCGCAGAGATTTCGAGCTCAGCGTCCTATGACTCGTTGAACGGTGACGAACACGACAAGAGAACCTCTCGGGACCGAGCCTCAATCGCCCTGCCCGCCAATGTGGCCGGCTCCGGCGCACTCGACCGGCTGATCGATACCGCCCGTGGCTACGCCGAGGCCTCGACAGCCGGGAACACGAACAAGGCCTATGCGGCCGACTGGAAACACTTCAGCCGCTGGTGCCGGTTGAAAGGCACGGAACCTCTGCCCCCCGCGCCCGAGATGATTGGACTTTATGTGGCTGATCTGGCTGCACCAACCGGGAAGGCCCCTACCCTTTCGGTCTCCACGATCGAGCGCCGTCTCTCGGGGCTTGCCTGGAACTACAGACAGCGCGGGTTCACTCTTGATCGCAAGGACCGGCATATCGCCACCGTTCTGGCCGGGATCAAACGCAAGCATGCGCGCCCGCCGGTCCAGAAGGAAGCGATCCTGCCTGAGGACATCCAGGCCATGGTGGCCACCCTTTCCTACGATCTCCGCGGGCTCCGAGACCGGGCGATCTTGCTTTTGGGCTATGCAGGTGGCCTGCGCCGGTCGGAGGTGGTCTGCCTCGATGTGCATAAGGACGATACACCGGACTCCGGCGGCTGGGTCGAAGTCTTCGACGGCGGCGCCCTGCTCACCCTCAATGCCAAGACCGGATGGCGCGAGGTTGAGGTCGGGCGTGGCTCAAGCGGCCAGACCTGTCCCGTCCACGCGCTTGAGCAATGGCTACACTTTGCGAAGATCGACTTTGGGCCGGTCTTCGTGCGCACCTCGCGGGACGGCAAGCGTGCCCTCGAGTCCCGCCTTTCCGACAAGCACATAGCGCGACTGATCAAGGCAACCGTTATGAAGAGTGGCATCAGATCCGATTTGCCGGAAGCCAAACGGTTGGCAATGTTCTCGGGGCATTCCTTGCGTGCCGGGCTCGCCTCGTCGGCAGAGGTTGATGAGCGCTATGTTCAAAAGCAACTCGGACATGCGTCGGCCGAGATGACCCGGCGCTATCAGCGCAGGCGCGACAGGTTCCGGGTGAACCTGACCAAAGCCGCAGGGCTGTGAAGCTCAGGATTCTTGACCCATTGGTGAAGCGCTAAGGTGAAATTCCAGCGCTTCAGTTTCAGCTTACTGCTTCAATTGAAATCGGGAACTAAACGCGACAACGAGACGGCGCAGGACTGGGTGCCCCATGTGCGCCGGTTGCGCCCCGACTTGGCCTGGGAGGACGTGCTGCGCATCATCAACGGTCCCTTGCCCGAGGCGCGTCGCTGGACCCAAAGCCGTCTCTTGCGCGCTGTTAAGGCCTATATCCGCGACGGCTTCCTGCCCGAGACCTTGCTGGGCCGCGCCGGCCGCCGCGAAACCGACGACCGCCTGCCCGCCATCGTCGCCGCCATCAAGGGCGCGGATCCCGACATCACGCTTCAGGCGATCTGCACCCGCCTGGGGGCGATGCGCGAGCGCACGCCCCGCGGGCGGACAAGCTGGCAGCCTTCGTCGGTGAAGATGCTGTTGGAGCGGGCCGAGAAGCTGGGGTTGCTCGACTGAGATCCCCGAGTATCGCCCATCCGATTCTGCCGACTGATTTCTGTACGCACTCACAATACATATTGTGGTCACTTCATAGCTGGCAACGAGGTGTTAAAGTAGAGTGACAGCGCAGTCGCCCAAGACGCTGATTTTTAACAGTTTACCGTCGACAGAAATAGGTGTCTTCAACGCCCCTAGGCCGCTCAACGGTTTGGTCTGGATTTATCCACAATATCTGTTAAGCTATGAAAAACAATAAAGACTCGAGGGCAGTAATGAACGGGATACGGGCCTCCCAGAGATTTGAAGTCATGTCCAAGCGGCTTGGTAGTCGGTTGCGTGAACATGCGCAGGAAACCTTTCCGCCGGACGCTCAGAAGGGCCTCCGCCGCTTCGCCATGCGGGAAGCGGCTGAACTTCTTCGCATTAATCAGAACACCTTCCGCCATCATGTGTCAAACCTCGAAGGCTTCCCCGAAGGTGTCCTGGAGGGCGGCAACCGCCGTAGCTTCTCTGCAGAGGAGATGGTCGAGGCACAACGCGTGCTTCTCGAGACTGGAAGGATCAAGCCAGAAGAACACCCGCACAGAAGACCGGGAGAGGCTTGTCAGGTGTTGACGATCTTCAACCTGAAGGGTGGCTCTGCCAAGACGTCATCTGTTGCCCATGTAGGGCAGCTACTGGGTCTACGAGGCTACCGGGTCTTGCTGATCGACCTTGATAGCCAGGCAAGTCTGACGAACCTGTTCGGTGTTACTCCCGAGCTCGACCCGGATATGCCGACTTCATACGATCTTATCCGATCCGACGATCCACTACCTGCAGCAGAGATCATTCGCAAAACGAACTTCCCGACGGTAGATCTGATCCCGGCATCCATGGACATAATGGAGTATGAGTTCGAGGTAGCCCTGAGCTTCAGACACGGCGCCACCACGTTCCATAGCCGCATACGGGAAGCGCTTGAGCCCGTCCTGAATCGATATGATGTAGTAATATTTGACACCCCGCCGCAGCTGAACTTCTCGGTGATCTCTGCCCTCTTTGCATCAACCGGAGTCCTGATCCCGCTCAACGCGTCAATGCTCGATGTCATGTCGCTGGCGAGCTTTCTGGGCATGGCGAGCAACCTGATGGGCGTCGTCGAGGCACACGCCCCGGAACATGGACTGAACTTCGTGCGAGTTCTGATCACCCGCTACGAAAATACGGATGGTCCGCAGGTTCAGATTTCGTCTCTACTTCGGACAGTCCTCGGGGATGCCGTGCTGTCTGCCGAGTTCCTGAAATCAACAGCCGTGGGTGATGCTGCGAACACCCAGCAGAGCATCTTCGAGGTCGAACCTCGCGACGTGAACCGCAGAACTTACGAGCGCGCGATCGAGTCCGTCTCGCGCGTGACCGACGAAGTCGAGCGCGAAATTCTGAAAGCATGGGGGCGTAGCCATGGCGCGTAAGGTCTTCGGGGACTCACTCAAGAACGCGATGGGCAAAACGCCGCATTCGGACGAGGATCTGGATGTGAAGCGAACGAGCCCGACTGTAGCTCGCGCACAAGCATCCGTGCTCGAAGAGGATAAACACGCCACGCGGCTGATCGACCCGACCGCCATACGGATGTCCGCGATCATGGACCGCATCGATCCAAGCGATGGTCTGGATGAGCTTGTCTCGTCGATCCGCGAGCACGGTCAAAAGGTTCCAGTGCTGGTTCGCCGAACCCAAGACGGTGCGCTTGAGATCGTCTATGGACGCCGTCGGCTTCTCGCTTGTCGCCAACTTGGTCAGAAAGTGCGCGCGACGGTCATGGAGATGACCGACGAGGAAGCTCTCATTGCCCAAGGCGTAGAGAACAATGCGCGCCAAGACCCATCGTTCATCGAAAGGGCTTTGTTTGTCGCTGGGATCATTCGAGAACTTGGGAAAACCGACGAGACGCGCAAGAACGCTCAAACGATCGCGTATCGGGCACTTCAGATCGATGAATCGCTCGTCTCGCGGATGAACCGTATCGCTACGGGCATCCCGATGGAACTGATCCAGGCTATCGGACCTGCACACGGCGTTGGTCGAAGGGTTTGGGAAAAGCTTTTCAGACTGTGCGAGAAAGACGTCGCGAGAGCCCGGTATGTTGCCAGCGAAATCCCTCGCAACATACCGGGCCCCGACCGTCTCGAAGCGGCGGTTACCGTGCTAACGGCCACCAAACCGTCGACGCAGGAGACACATCCCAGTGAGCGCGTGAAGATCGGCCGCAAGGGCAACCGCATCACAATCGATGTGGACGCTGATCTTGCCCCGCGGGTTGAGGAGGCAGTCCGGAAGCTGGTCACCGAGCTTCTTGACCGCGGTCAAGATGGGCCAGAGTGACGACCCCGTGTCTTGACCACGGTCAAGACATCAAGAGAAACGAGCAGAAAACGAAAGGAGGACCGGCCAGAAAAAGAAAGACCCCCCGAAAGCGGTGCTTCCGAAGGGCCTCAATCAGTCTCGACACCTGATTGATACCCCTAAAACGAATCGATTTCAACACCGCTCGCGGTGAACGGGGAAGCTTTTTCTTCCGAAACAACATGAGACATGCAAACAAAAGAACAACCGCCCTGGCGGAACGTACATTTTTGCCCTGCCCTAACCCCTATGAGCTTCTGGGCCCGGTGCGCGTAATGAGGAAGGAGCTCGGCCTCACAACCAATGACCTCGCCGTTCTGACCGCGCTCATTAGTTTCCTACCCCGCAAAGAACTTGAGATTCAGGACGACCAGCGACTTACGCTCACTGTCGTGTTCCCATCGAACGCTTCTCTGTCAGAGCGCGCCAATGGACTCGATGAGAGAACACTTCGACGCAGCCTGGGGCGCCTCTCAGCTGCTGAACTGATCGAACGCAAGAACTCAGCAAATGGCAAACGCTTTCCGCTGCGGTATGGAGGCGTTATCAGAGATGCCTTCGGTATCGACCTGAAGCCCTTGATCCAGAGGTACGGCTCGCTTGCGACACAAGCCTTACAGCTCGCCGAAGAAAGCGAGCGCTTGCGCTCACTGAAGGCTGAGGCGTTGGCCCTACGTGCTTCGCTACTCCAACAGACACGCTTCGATGAAGCAAAGCTCTCTACCCTCAACGTGATCAGAAATGTCCTGCGTCGAGCAACATTAACCGTTGATGCAGTCCTGAGCGTTATCTCGGAACTCAGAGCCCTCGGAGCCGATACAGACGCAAGCTACGGTGAACACCATGCCGCAGCGAGAGCTAATAACGAAGATAATTTACAAGCTGTCGAACACCGGCATCATAGGCCAAATTCCATCGATCTGCCCGCCACAAACGGACAAAATGTCCGGCACATAGAGTCTATAAAAAAAGATATTAATAAGATTGCTCCCGCTACGGTTAATCGCGGTGAACAAACCGCACAAACCAAACCCACGATGAACCGAGACCCAGCACGCATGGCATGGGAAGACTTCACCCATGTTGCGGGATTTTTCCCAGAACCGCCGCGCACAGGAGAAGCCCTTACCCGCATTCTATACGACCTCGGTCGATTGCTTAGAATAAGCCAAGACGAACTGCGGCGCGGCATCCAGAAAGCTGGCGCAGGAAAACTGCTTCTCGTCTTCGACTACCTGATAGCAAGAGCAGACACGATCAAACACCCTGATGCCTATTTTGAAAGGATCCTACGCACACAGCTTGCTCCCACATGAGCTTCTTGACCGCGGTCAAGAACCACCGTGAGAGGGAAAGGAGTGTTGGTTTGAGGGTGACGGGAAGTGAGATCGGAAGAGTGGCTTCCGGCGCCCGTCATGGAGAAGAACTGATGACGAAAGCTGTCCAGAAAATCACCCTATCCTCGTCCCGGGATATTCCTTTCGACAAGCTGGTGCTGAGCCAGTCCAATGTGCGGCGCATCAAAGCTGGCGTGTCGGTCGAAGAACTGGCCGAAGACATCGCCCGCCGTGGCCTCTTGCAGAGCTTGAGCGTGCGGCCCGTGTTGGCTGACGATGGCACCGAGACCGGCACGTTCGAGATCCCCGCCGGAGGCCGTCGGTTCCAAGCATTGGCATTGCTGGTGAAGCAAAAGCGGTTGGCGAAGACGACGCCCATTCCCTGCATCGTGCGGGATGCGGGGTCCACGATCCTGGCCGAGGACGATTCCCTTGCGGAAAACATGCAGCGTGTTGCCCTGCACCCGCTCGACCAGTTCCGCGCGTTTGTGTCCCTGCGCGACAAGGGTCAGAGCGATGCAGAGATTGCTGCCGCCTTCTTCGTGACGCCGCAGATCGTGAAGCAGCGCCTGAAGCTCGCAGCCGTCGCCCCTGCCCTGCTTGAGGTCTACGCCGAGGATGGCATGACGCTGGAGCAGCTCATGGCCTTCACCGTGAACCTCGATCACGCGCGTCAGGTTCAAGTCTGGGATGTGATCAATTCATCCTGGAACAAGGAGCCATTCCAGATCCGGCGCATGCTGACGGAGACCTCGGTCAGGGTTTCCGACCGGCGCGCGTTCTTTGTGGGTATTGATACCTATGAAGCGGCTGGTGGCACGATGCTGCATGACCTCTTTCAGGGTGATGACGGCGGTTGGCTCGAGGACCCTGCCCTGCTCGATCGGCTGGTGACTGAAAAACTCCAGGCCGAGGCTGAGACGGTTGCGGTTGAGGGCTGGAAGTGGATCGAGGTCGCGCTTGACCTGCCCTACGGCTACAGCCATGGGCTGCGGTCCCTGTCGGGTGATCCGGCGCCGATGACGGATGACGAAGGTGCGGCTCATGCCAAGCTGCTCGCCGAGTATCGGGCGCTGGAAGAGGAATACTCGGGTCAGGATGAATTGCCTGACGAGATCGACACGCGGCTCGGCGTGTTGGAAGCGGAGATGGAAAAGATCGAGACCCGGCCGTTGATCTTCGATCCGTTGGAAATCGGACGGGCAGGGGCGTTCGTCACGCTCGATCGCTACGGCGCGCTCGCAGTCTATCGCGGATATGTGCGTCCAGAGGATGAGCCCGTTGAGGAGACCGCGGTCCAGGATGGTAGTGATCCTGCGGTGGCGGGGCAGGGGGATGATCGTGATCTCACCGATGGCCATGCCAGTGCCGGTCATGTCGGAACCGTCATCACGTCAGGTGGCCAGCCGATCGGAGCTGACTTGCCGGAGGATGAGGATGAAGGATCGCTGAAGCCGCTGCCCGAGCGGTTGGTCATGGAGTTGACGGCCCACCGGACGCTGGCGCTGCGTGAAGCGATCGGGCGCTCGCCGGATGTCGCGCTGACGCTTCTGCTCCTGAAGCTCGTCACTGACACCTTCCGCACCTCCGGAGCGTCTGGCAGCTGCCTCGAGGCCTCCGTGCGTCAGGTCTATATGTCAGCGCAAGCGAGCGATCTGAAGGACAGCGTGGTGGCCAAGCTGGTCGACGAGCGTCACGCGGAATGGGAAGCCGATCTGCCGCCTGGCGATGATGCGGCACTATGGGACTATCTGACGGTCCTCGACCAGGGCAGTCGGCTGGCTTTGCTGGCGCATTGCCTCAGCTTCGGCGTCAACGCGCTGCACGAGAAGGTGAACCCTTACGGGGCAGGCATCTCTGCAGGTGGTCTCACCCGGCGCATGGCGCAGGCGGATATCGTGGGGCAAGCCCTTGATCTCGACATGGTCGAGGCGGGCTGGGAGCCGACGGTGGATACCTATCTCAACCGCGTGCCCAAGGCCCGCATTCTTGAGGCCGTACGTGAGGCCAAGGGGGAGGGGACTGCCCAACTCCTCGATCACCTGAAGAAAGGCGAGATGGCCAGTGAGGCCGAGCGCTTGCTGAAGGACAGCGGCTGGTTGCCCGAGGTCCTGCGCCGTGTCGATCTCGTGGCGCTGGACGGTAAGGACTGTGCCAAAAGGCAGGGGGTGGATGCCGAAGCGGCTGACAGCGTCAGTGAAGCTGACCTTCCCGCGTTCCTGACGGATGACCTGCCTGCTGAAGGCGCGTCGATGCTGGCCGCCGAGTAACATAATCCAGCAGGGGGCGGGCATTCCGCCCCCAAACCACCTGATAACTGAACAATATCAATAGGATGAGTGCGATTACTCGCATTCTGAATGAGGAATCATGTCTGCAACAACCATCATCGACACCGCACCCCTCGGGGCGCTCATTCGCTACACCGACGGCAGCCCCAAGCCGCCCGCACGCTTCACCAAGAAGCTGGCGGCCTGGGAGCGTTCGAACGGCGTCGGCCGTCTCGTGAAGAAGGAACCGCCCCGGTCCTATCCGACCTGGACGGCACCGGCCTCCTTCACGCTGCATGAGGGCAACTTCGCCTCTGACGGGGTCATTCTCGTCACCATCATGCGCAGTCACTCGGCGGACAGCCGCCTTGTCTTCGAGGTGGCCGAGGAGCCGAAGCCCGGCCAAGTGCGCGTACTTCTCGACTTCGGTGGCAACACGGAACTGCTGCATCTGGCGGAATCCATCACCGCGGCCGAGCTCTGGATCGCGCGGGAGGGCTATCGCAATGCACGTCTCGAGATCGTCGGCGATGAAAACAGCGATAGGGCAGGGGGCGCGGACCTGGCCGCCTGAGCCCAACTGAAACCGAGGGGCCCGCCCAAGCGCGGGCCTCTCATCCATCACAACCTTGTCCCGCGATGTCGCGGGGCGCCAAAGGAGCCATCCCCAAGGAAGGAGGTCTTCAACCAAGAGCTTAGCCGGGAGGCTGGCGGCAAAAGCATCAGCGGGACAACGCGCTCCAGTCGTCAGGGAACCATCCCCCGCTCGCCATTCCCTTCCTTGGCCCAAATTCTGTCTTCGAGATCAACCCGCGAGGGGTCGGACTACGGGCAAGCCCGTGCCGCCGGGTGGATTCGGACGAGCCGAACGCACCCGGTGATGTCAGCCAGTCTTCGGGCCTGCGGGGTCCTGTCGCGCGGGGGATGGTCCCTCGCCTCCAAGACAGGAGCCAAACAGATGTCCCGCAAAGATGCACACGCCTTCGCAGCCTCCCTCGCCGCCACGCTCATGGTCTCGATCGTCGTCTTCCAGGCAGGAGATGGAACCTTCGGCGCCGTCCCCGCCGATGAAATCGACGGCGACGAGGTCGTAATCGTTTCGGAATACGATCCCTTCGGGTGAGGCCTCTGGCCTCACTTTCCACGAGCTCGGGCATGGCACCGCCGCACCTAAACGCATTGCTTCACGAAGTGAATCGCCCACAGTCAATGCTGTGCAACAACGCCAAGCCTATGTATCTTTGGGGTGGCGTTTGCCAGGAGTTGGGCAATGAGTTGATTGGACGTTGGTCGCGACTAAGAAAAGCCATTCTTTTGCGCGAAAAAGCTTCTACTCTCGTCAATTGAAAAGAGGTGATAGTATGGGCGATTTTGAAGATGTATACGGCGCTGGTGCAGACGCGGTGGATATAATCGACGGCTATTCGCGCGAATATGTACGCTCAAGTCGAAGCGAAAAGTCAAATTGGAACGGCGAATCATCACATGCTAGTTCCAAAGAACAGGGTGGCATTGACGCTTGGTCAGCTGCTATGATGGCAAAGGGTTATGCACCTGGACCTAGATTTAGTACATACGAGGAACTTTCTGCCTGGGATAGTTCGAACGCACGCTCACATGTTCGTAGCCGTAGTGATCAAGGTTACCAAATTTATTTCACAGATGGAAAGCCAGGTGGCGGGCCAGAAAGCACATCTGTGCCTAACGATGGGCAGCCAAGACATTCATTCGACGATGATCCGCCGTTCTGATGTCTCACCGCGCAATCTTGAGTACACCCCCCTTAACAAATGCTATGAGTCAGATGCTTACTTGGTTTCTTCGGGTTTTCAACTGTGATCTTCAACTCTATCCCATAGAGAAACCGAATGATTGAATGGTTAATTGGTGCTGCCGTTCTGGGTGGGCTGGGCTCATTGCTTGGCAATGACGAAAAGCGCCCGCATATGGGCTCCAGACACCAAAAAACACAGAACAAGATAGAGCAACCAAAGCCTCCTTCTATTGGCAGTGATTCAGATTTCTCTGAGTGGCGAAACAAGTGGGAGCCCTCCGTCAACTGGAGCAAATGGATCCCGAAAAGTTTAGCATCAGAGATCACCCAGAAATTCCCACCTTATGAAAATGGGGGCTCGCCGGAGGAGCCGGTCGCTAAACAGGGTATTTCAATAATATCAGATTCAATAGCTAGATCTCGCTTGACCCGGTGCGAGGAAGCGCTCGGTTTGGAGTTCGCACATCACAATTCTAGATTTCTTATAAGTCAGAGAGAAAAGCTATCTGATTTTTTCTCTTCGGTCGAACGCAACCCTTTGACTGATGAGCAGGTGGAATGTTGCATCTGCATGGACGACGCAGTGCAAATCGTTGCGGCTGCCGGTTCCGGGAAAACCTCTACGATCGTGGCACGTGTTGGATATGTATTGAGAGAAGGCCTCGCGCTGCCTGAGCAAATCTTGATACTGGCGTTCAACCGGTCTGTGAAAGACGAGTTGGAAGCTCGTATCAAAGAACGCCTTAGCGGAATAGAAAATATCGGGCTTATCAGCGTAAAGACATTTAACGCCTTTGGTCTCGAAGTGATCGGGAAAAGCACTGGGCGTAAACCCAGATTGGCGGATTGGGTTGAGCTTGGCGGAGATGTTCAAGCAATCTCCGAGATTGTGGATGATCTGTGCCAGCGAGATCCTCGTTTCAGACTGGACTGGGATATGTTCAGGACAGTCTACGGTCGCGACATTGGGGAATGGGAGAGCATCAAACAACCTCGCTCCGACGCGACCGGCCAAGGCAGCATTCAAACTGCAGACGGAAAGTACGTGAAGAGCCAAGAAGAGCGGATGATTTGCGACTTCCTGTTCTACTATGGCGTCCCGTATCAATACGAATCTCCCTATGAGCATGACACCGTCTCCGAGGAACATTCGCAGTACCATCCAGATTTTTACTACCCTCGCACCAATCTCTATCACGAGCATTTTGCGCTCGACGTGAAAGGAAATGCACCGGCGCATTTTTCCGGCGACTATGTCGCAGGAGTCCGCTGGAAGAGAACGCTGCACAAAGAAAAGAAGACGCAGCTCTTTGAAACCACATCGCACGGTCTAAGAAATGGCGACGACATTGATCGCCTAAGGGTAGAGCTTGAACAGCGTGGTGAGATCCTTGAATTTGATGAGAGCCGCCCGTCGCCCGGACAAGAACCCATCCCAGCAAAACAGCTGGCCTCCACAATCCGCGCGTTTCAACAGCACGTCAAAAGCAATGGCCTAAGCCATCAGGATCTTCACAACGCAATCGCTAAGCTTGAACGAGGTCACCGTGAGCGGCTGACCCGTTTTGTGAAGATTTACGAGAGGGTCGCCGATGAATGGCAGCGACTTCTGCAATCAGAAGAAAGCGTCGATTTTGACGATATGCTGCTGGCCGCCATCCACCACATCGAGTGCGGCACATACAAGAGCCCATACAAAATGGTTCTCGCGGACGAATTTCAGGATGTGTCGCAAGCAAAAATGCGACTTCTCAAGACTCTGAAGGAAAGTGCTGAACCGTCGTCAAACCTGTGTGTTGTCGGCGATGACTGGCAGGGCATCAACCGCTTTGCGGGGGCAGACATCTCGGTCATGACGGGTTTCGAAAAGACATTTCCGAATTCGACCCGGCTGACTTTGAGTAAGACATTTCGATGCCCGAAGATCTTGTGCGACGCATCAAGCGAATTCATCCAGAAGAACCCGAAACAGATCAAGAAGACCGTCGAAACCACGAACACCTATGAGACGCCGCCGTTACATGTATTCGCAGCCGAGACGATGAGCTCTGCGATAGATCGCCTGGAGAGGCATTTAGAGCAACTATTTGGTGCAGCAAAGGCTGGTGATCTCGATATTGCAAACGGCAAGAAGGTCACCGTCATGCTGCTGGGACGGTACCACAAGGACAAGCCTGCAAGCTTGAACGCATGGAAGCGTGCATTCGGTAGTCAACTCGATCTCAGCTTCTCTACGGCGCATGCCTCGAAAGGCCTGGAAGCTGACTACGTTATGCTGCTCAATGTGACGGAAGGCCTGATGGGTTTTCCCAGTCAAATCGTTGATGATCCGGTGCTGCAGTTGGCAATGCCAGAGCCTGATGATTTCCCATTAGCTGAGGAACGTCGCTTATTCTATGTTTCGCTGACGCGCGCCCGTCGCCAAACACGTATCTATACACTGCAAGACAAGCCTTCACGGTTTGTTATCGAGCTCGCAAAGGATGGCCATACCGAGATTAAAATAGACGGGGCCACGATGAAGTTTTGCCCAAAATGCGAAACGGGCACATTGAGTCAGAAAACTGGTAGGTATGGCCCATTCGAAGCCTGTAGCGCGCACCCAGGATGTGGTTACACCAAAAGACTTTTGTCTTTTAGCTCAAATGAAACCACGTCAGCTCATACGGTTCGACTGAAAAAGCCCATATCCGATGGTGCTACATGTCCAACCTGCAATCAGGGAACGATGGTGGTTAGAAGTGGGCAGAATAATCAGCCGTTTCTCGGATGTTCGTCGTTTCCTAGATGCCGTACAACCGCACCTATAACCGATCCGCGAGATGCCATGGAGAACACTAATCGAAGCAACTAACAGGCCATTCATTTTTAAGGAAAATGTGCAGTTATTTGACGTTTATAGATATTGGACTGCAGGCCAATGTCCTTTTTCGTGAAGTTGCACGGCGGCATCAACGCTTCACAAGTGTCAAGTAAGCGCCGCTAACTCTTTCTCCGGTTCCCAACCGATAGCAGAGCCCTTTGCTGTTCTTCCAGCGGTCAGCCCGTCCATGAACTGGTGAGGCTTGCTCCCAAGGACAGACTAGGTGATCGCCGGGCTCTCAGGTTACCGGTATTTTGCAACGGCAGGCACGCGGGCTGTTTTCCTGTCGATGCCTATCAGTTCGACAAGGGAGTTGCCCATCTCTGTGGACAAAGCCTCATCTCTGGCGCGGGCTTCCGGTTTCTGCCGATCCTCGAAGGTGGAAATCGCGTTGGTAACGTCATTTTGCATTTTCTTCAGCTCGATGAGCGACGGTGCCTAGAGATCGAAATCAGCCATTGGTGCCTCGTTTTCTGAATGTTCCGGTATCGATAGCCCGTCGTGGCATGGGCCCGCAACTCCCGGCAGGCAGGGGTAGGGGTGGCGGGAGCAGATGATCCTTGTTTTCGCCGCCTTTGGTGTGCTGGGCTTGGGGTCAAGCAGCCTCGATTGGCAAGATGACAGGGTCTGGCATGAGCCATCCGCGCCTCTCTGGCTTCTGGTCCATCCCTTCGACTGACAATCCCCTAACCCCGTTCGGTCTCCTGCGCACAACCCCGCGTCAGCCCGGGCCGTGTTGGCCGCCTGTGGCGTCCTGCCCGCTCCACCCCGGGCCTCTGGGGGTTTCCGATGTCCATGCTGTCCACCGTGCACGCGTCACCCGACGGGCTTTTTCAGGGTCTTGTCGAAGGGACGGTCCCGAAGACAGGAAACACAGGAGCTTATCATGCAGAACATCGTCATCCTCGCCGGCAACATCGGTCAGAAACCCGAAACTCGCACCACTCAGGGCGGCACCAACATCACCAACTTCAGCCTCGCTACCTCGCGCCCCCGCCTCTCGGAAGGTCGCGTGCTGCGTGACGACAACGGCTACCGGGTCATGGACACCGAATGGCACCGCATCACCTGCTTCAACGGGCTCGGCAAGACGGTCGCGGAGCATTGCGAAAAGGGCATGAAGGTCCTCGTCCACGGCCGAATCCACTACACCAAATGGATCGACAGCATGGGGAACGACCGCTACGGCTGCGAGATCATCGCCGAGAAGGTCGACTTCCTGAGCCGCCCGAAGTCGACTGAGAACGAAAACCCCGAGCTGGTCGACCGCGACGACGAGATCCCGTTCTGAGGAACGGGGTCTCCCCCTAGGGCCCGGCGGGGTTAACCGCCGGGTTCGGCTTAAGCGACCTGCCTTCATTTCAGTCACGAAGTGGACCGAATAGTAGACTGGTCACCGTCCCGCCCGAGCAATGCCACATTCGCATGTCGTTGTTGCACAACTTGCTGACTGAGGTGCTGTGTGTGAACGAAATGCTTGTCCTGACCCACGCCACTGAGCGTGATATCGATCTTCTGCTAGTCGAGGAATTTGCTGCCTCACCTTTGTTCATTTCGGCCATACTAAGATCTATCAGCCTAAGTGAATTGGTAGTTGAGCACGCGTCGGTCATGCACTCCGTGCGCCGCATCCACAGTCGACGCGAGATCGATATTTCGGTTCGGGTGCAGACGAATGCTGGGGATGTCCTGTTGTTGATCGAGAACAAACTCGACACATCTGAACAGCCACGTCAGGCCGAATCCTATCGTGCTGAAGCTGTCGAACAGGCGGCTGGTTATCATCTGGTACGCACGATCCTTGTTTGTCCGCAGGAATATCGCGCTGCAAATGCGGTCTTCGCCGCGGGTTTCGACCACGCAATCAGCTACGAAAGTCTCGCCAAGTTTTTTGAAACCCGCGCCGCTCGTGAGACAGGCGAATTGGGTGGTCGGCTTGCGCATCGCGCTAGCATGATGCGGCAGGCTATCGAAAAACAGCGGCGCGGCTATACCCAGGTTGTCCATCCAGCCAAGCGGCAATTTACCGAACGTTATGTCGCGCTGTTGCGCGAAACCGCACCTGAGCTCGTCCCTGGACCCTCGATGCTGCGCGAAAGCGCCGCCGACAGTGTGACCATGATCTTCGCTCCAGAAACCCTACCGAAATGGACATTCTTGCCGCAGATGCGGATCGTCCATCAGCTTCGCGAGGCAAATGCCAATATCAACTTCTACACGTGGGGCGATCATTTTAATGAACTTGCTGCCCAAATCTCGGCAGATTTGGCCGGAACGGGCATCCGTGCTATCCCAACGGTAAACAAGCGTAAGTCAGGGCGCGCCGGTCTCATGCTGGTGGTGCCAACTCCGGCGTTGGATCATTTCACGCCCTTTGATGAGCAGATTGAGTCCGTGCGCACAGGGATTGTCGCAACCCGTTCCTTACGCGAATGGTTAATCTCACACCAAGATGCTGTGCGTGGCTGGGCTGCACTGGTACCCGACAAAAAGCTCCCCTGATTGGTCTTGCTCTCAGACTGATGGTGGGTATCCGCATTTTTAGAGTCCGAGGAGTGCCGGGTTCCCGGTGACGGGTTGAAGGCTGGGAGAGTGGCTCCCGGCGCCCGTTGCAGGAGATATCCGATGAGTGTTGTAGAAGTTCTGGATCCGGTGCAACCGGCGCGGGCTGGCGGCTGGAAAGTGGACGTGAGCCGGGGTGAGCGGAACGGGCGGGTGTCGTCCGAATGGTTCAATCGGCCTGATGACGAGCGGTATCTCTCGCTCGATGATCTCTGGGCCAATGTGAAGGGTCGGTCCGAGCGCAGCCGCAGCCGCGTGGTGCAGACGGTGGACATCCGCGTCGAGGCCGCGCGCGACAGCGCCGAACTGCTGCACTTGGTCCTGCCGAAAGCGCATAAACCTGTCGCGCCCACGCATTGGGCGTTTGGCCAGCTTGCCAGTATCGTCGGCGCGCCGGCGTCCTACCTGCGGCAGTTGCCTGCGCCGTTGGCGGGTATCAACCTGCAATACGGTCTGACCAATCACCGCGCCGAGCAGGTGAAAACCTTCGAGACCGAAGACGGCTGCACGGAACTGCGCGCGGTCACCGGCCCTGACTATGGCCGCATCCATGACCACGAGCTGGTCGAGGCGGTGCAGCGTATCGCGGGCAATGGCACGGGCGATACGCGCTGGAAGGTGCCGGGCGTGCTCGACTGGTCGACTGGGGTCTACAACCCCGATGTCGAGATCAGCCGCGACACGACTACGCTTTATGCCTCGGACCGCGATATCTTCCTATTCCTGGTCGACGATCGCAACCCGATTGAGGCGGGCAAGCTGCCCGACGGTTCCCCTGATCTCTACTTCCGGGGCTTCTATTGCTGGAACTCGGAGGTCGGAGCCAAGACCCTTGGCATGGCAAGCTTCTACCTGCGGGCTGTGTGCCAGAACCGCAACCTCTGGGGCGTCGAGGATTTTCAGGAGATCAAGATCCGTCACTCGAAATATGCCGCGTCGCGTTTCGCCCACGAGGCCGCGCCCGCGCTGACGCGGTTTGCCAATTCCTCGCCGCAAAGTTTCATGAATGGCATCAAGGCGGCGCGACAGCAGATCGTGGCGCGCAGCGACGAGGATCGCGCAGATTTCCTGCGCAAACGGGGCTTCTCGAAGGCGGAGAGCGGCAAGATCATCGAGAAGGTGTTGATGGAAGAGGGCCGCCCGCCTGAGAGCATCTTCGATTTCGTGCAGGGGATCACGCGGCTGGCGCGCGACAAGACCCAGCAGGATGCCCGCCTCGACATGGAGGGGCGCGCTAAGAAGCTCCTCGACCGGGTCGGCTGACACAGTGCCGGAGGCTCTGTTGCCTCCGGCCACTTTATTGCCAAATTGAATTGCTACTTGCTTGAAGTGATTCAAGTTGGGCGAACATAAATGGAAGAAATAGATTGGTCGGATCGCGCATTTTACGATGATGGCGAATGGGTTACCTGGTCGGAGATCGACGAGCAGCTTCGCTACAAGGAATGGGGCGCAAAATACCCGAACGCGATCAGGTCCATGATCCCCTATTTTGAAAATCTTATCTCGCTTGCTGAGAGCTATCATCTGGAAACGGGCCTTCACCTTTCTGTCTACGGCGATATCGGCGAACTTTTTGGTGCTATCACATACGGCATCAAGCTGAATAAAACCTATGCCCAAGGGGCTGATGGAAGGCTTGGCAACGACCACGTGGAAGTTAAAACCATTACGCCGTTCAAAACGAAAGACGTGGTCGTGGTCGACACAAATGGAAATTTCAACAAGCTATTGGTCGTGAAGATCAACGAGGACTTTCAGGTTTCGGCCAGAATGATCGACCGTAAGGAATTGCCAAAACGCGAAGGTCGCTACCTGCGGGTTCGATGGAGCGATTTACCAGCGTCCAAATGACGGATCGTTGTCGCTCCTTCGAGTGAGAGGGCAGCTGTTTGGTCTTTGACGGTTGAAGTGGGGAGAGAGGCTTCCCGCACCGTCGGAGATACCCACATGTTCGATCTTCCTTTCCAAATCCAGCCGATAACACACTCTACGGGCTTCGCGACGGCGCTCCCGAACCCGCCTGCCGATCCCTGTTTATCCTTTACGTTGACGACTGCGACGCGAACGCCAGCCGCCATGATGTCTGGACAGGCGCACCCCAAGATCCTGGATCGTTTCGATACGCTGGCCGAAGCCATGCGAGGGGCGATCGACCATGCCGAAGATATCGGCCCTGATGCCGCCCCGCAGATTCTTGCGATACTTGATCGCGACGAACGTCTTGTTCTGGCCGGGGCCGCCAGCGACGGCGCAGTCGCATGGTGCAATCCTGTTGCGAACGCAGTCGAGGCCCGCGCTGTCGTAACCGAAGCTTGCCAGTCCCGCACACAAGCCGCCCGCGCTGCCGAATGGGACGAATCCGATCTCGCGCAGCGGCTGCGTCACCGGGCCGATCTTCTGGACGCACGCCTTGTCGATCCGCTGTGGCGCGCGTTTGCCGCTCGGGCGCTGCAGATCGCGGCGTGAGACTAGAGAGACAGAGGAGGGCCAGGGAGGGTTTGAGCCTTTGGGGGTGCAGAAGAGTGCGCCACCCGAGGGGTCTGACCAGTCCACATTGAACGGAGATTCCCATGACCCATACTGAACCCACTCTTACAGCCCCTATGCGGCCTTCCACGGTCGATTTCGGGGCGATCCTCGCCGGGCATGCCGAGCAAGCCGCCCGGATCGAGGCTCTTCGGCCCGGCAACAAGGATCGCCTGTTCGACGGCCTTATGGCAGCCGACATCACCCATGTTACCGTGACCTTCGACGGTGCCGGTGACAGCGGCCAGATCGAAAGCATCGGTGCCTGGTCCGGCGATAAGGCCGTCGACTTACCCGCGACCGAAATCTCCTATGCCGCGATCACGTGGGACGCCCCCGAGGTTGAAATGCGGAGCCTCTCTCTGGAAGATGTCGTCGAACAATTGGCCTACGATTTACTCAGTTACACCCATGGTGGGTGGGAAAACAACGACGGTGCCTATGGCGAATTTTGCTTCGACGCGGGTGCGCGCTGCATCCATCTGAAGTTCAACGAGCGGTTCACCTCGTCCGAACTCTTCACCCACGACTTCTGAGGGGGGCAACGATGGCACATCCTTATCACCACGCCCTGTCTTCGGTGATGAAATGGGGCGGTACGGTCGACGATACCCTGGCCGTGCACGCTTGGTTTGACGCCTCGAAATCGATCACAGCGGATTTCCGGCACCGTGCTTTGCGCCACCATGCCTTATCCTGACTCTATGGAAGCGTCTTATTCCTGTGCATGGTGCGGGTTATGCGGAACCTTAGGATTGAGAGATGAGCCAGCCCCGGCCCGCTCTCCATCAAAAGGGCCGTAGGGACGGGGCTGGCGGCGCTTCGGTTTTAGCGCGACTGGAGTCGCGGGCGTCGTTTTCTGGACGCGAACGCCTTTGGAGGATGGATGACGCAGCTTTATTTCACCGACGGATCGGCGCTGCGCGCGCCCGTTTCGGTCGAAGGCGTTCCGGCCGATCTTTCCGTGTCCCTGACGGAGGCCGCTGGCAAGATCGACCTGATGGATGGCATGCCCTTCTTACTGGATCGGGACGGAAGCTACTTGCATGACGTGAACCGGTTCTTTCGCGCCTGTCCGACCATGGGGGTGCGTTCGCGGCACAGTTTGCGCGCCTACGCCCATGACATCTTCGTCTGGATGCGGTTTCTGGAAGAACGGCGTGGTGGAAAGCAGCTTTGGCGTGCCGATTACAACGATGTCATCGCGTTTCACCATGCACGGCGTTTGTCGGATGCACCGTTCCGGATTTCGGCATCCAGTTGGAACAGGGCGATCGCGGCGCTCGACAAACTGTATCGGTGGGCGCTTGAAGAGGGACTGATCGCATCCTCGCCGTTTCGATATGACCTGTCCTTTCGCCATGGTCATGGGCGAGGAACGCCGAAGGTGGTTGAGGGGAACAGGGCGCGGGAACGTGCCGCGCGCCCGCATGACATGCAATTCGTCGATCTCGGGCGCTACCTCGTATTCCGGGATATCGGCCTGAGGGGTAAATTGCCGGACGGGTCCGAGGACCCAGCCTGGCGCTGCCGCAATGGCGAGCGGAATGCCGTTTTCGCGGAACTGCTCGTCACGACAGGCATGCGCCTCGGCGAGGCCGGTAGCCTGATCATAGACGAACTGCCCCGGCTGATCTCCGACAGCCCACGGATACTTCCTTTCGATCTGCCGGCCGTGATCACCAAGGGCGAACGCCCGCGACGCATCCGGTTGCCGCGCCGGGTGCTCAAGCAGATCGGGGATTACGTCGATATCGAGCGCCGGATTGCCGCCGCCAAGGCGCCGCCTCGTCCGGCCGTCCCCTTTGTATTGTCACCCGATGGCCGCAACGCCATTGATGACAGTGGTCGGCGCATCGCGCTGACCAGGCTCCTTGCGCAAGACCGCCAACGGCTGCTGCGATCGCCTGATGGGATGCCTGAACACGCATCGCTCTGGCTCACGGAACGCGGCCAGCCCGTGTCGTCGGGTACTTGGGAGGTAGCGTTTCGTAGGGCAAGCCAGCGGTGCCAGGCCTTCGGCCTCAATATCATCGTCACACCGCACATGTTGCGGCACACCTTTGCGGTCAACATGTTGTCGATGCTGATCCGCGAACAGGTGGGCAGGATCTTCAACCCGACCGATGCGCACGGTGCTGCCTATCGGCAGATGCTTGGCGATCCGCTCCGCCATCTCCAGCACCTCCTCGGCCACGCGAACATCGCTAGCACCTACATCTATCTCGACAGCCTTGCCGAGGCGCAGGAACTCGTCGATGCGGCGGCGGATCGCTGGACCGACGAACTCATGGCGGAGGATCGATGACCGGCAGAGCCCGCGTCTCACAGCCCCGCCCAGGGCGACGCGCGAGTTTTCCTGACAATCTTTCCGATCCCGGTCCCGCGGCCGCCATTGCCATCACCGCCCGCCGTTTCGAGATTGCCTTGGCCGGACAGACTGCGACGATGGACCTGACGCGTTTGCCGGGTCGCAATTCGCTTGCACGGGCCTTCACGCTGGCACTCTGGCAGGCATGTCAGGTCGGTGGCCCTGCCGGCACCGTCCGCACCGCCATGTCATTGGCCGAAGCCATCCATCGGTTCTGGCGCTATCTCGATGCGACAGACTCATCCGTACAGGCGCTTGCCGAGATTGATGTTGCTACCATCGAAGGCTTCGACGCCTGGATGGATGAGCGCGGGCAGCATCCCAACCATCGCCGCCACCAGATGGGAGATGTAGTGATGCTGCTGCGGTTGGCGGATGCGGGCGAACCAGGCCGCCTTTCCGAAGAGGCTTCCCGCCGATTATTCTATGTCAGTACGCGCCCGGGTGTTCCACCGCGCCCGCGCGATGCCTACAGCGACAGTGTCCGGGTGGCCTTGAAGGTGGCCGCACGTGCCGATGTTGCAGCGATCATGCAGCGATTCCGTCCGGCGCTTGAACAGGAGTGCGAGACACGCATCGACCGGCTGGAGATGGACGCCTTCGCGGAGATCGACCGTGTCGGTTTCATTACCGTCAAGAACGACCTTTTTCGTCAACTCTACGGGGCACGGAACTATGCAGGGATTTCGAATGAGGGGCTGAGCGACAGGATGCATGGCACGCGGCATCTGCTTCTTGGCGATCTGATTGCCCTTTTTGTTTTGCTGTCGCTGGAGACCGGTCTCGAGATCGAAGCGATCAAGACCCTGCGTGCCGACTGCCTCAAGAACCCGTCCAGCGGATATGTCGAGATCGAGTATTGCAAGCGCCGCGCCCGTCATGCCGAGTGGAAGCGGCTGCGGGTTCGGGACGGAGGGTCAGGCACCCCGGGCGGCCTCCTGCGCCTCGCAATTCAGTGGACCGCAACGGCGCGCGGTCATCTCAAGAGCGAGCAGCTTTTCACGTTTTACTGCCGCGGGCGCCTGACCGATGTCGTTCTGCCGATGCAATCCGCTAGAAAGGTCTGGGTCAAACATCACGGGTTGCAGGATGATTACGGGAAGCCGTTGAAGCTCTGCCTCTCGCGTTTGCGCAAGACCCACAAGGCTGCGTGGTATCGCAAGACCGGCGGTCAGCTGCGCCGGTTTGCGGTTGGACATACCGTCGAGGTTGCTGCGAACCACTATGGGGACATTCCCGCCTTGCGGCCGATACACGAAGCTACCATCGCCGAGGCGCTGATGGACGCTGTCGAAGATGCGTTGCAGCCTACCGTGTTGACCCCGGAGGCCGAGGTCGAAGTCTTGGCAGCTCCGTCTTCGGCTCAGCCCGGTTTTCCGGAGGGCTTGGCGACCGATGTTCCGGCATTGCTGGCAGGCGAACAGGATGTATGGCTGGCAAGCTGTTCCGGCTTCTACAGCAGCCCGTTCGCCACGTCGGGAGAGGCCTGCCCGGTGCCGTTCTGGGGCTGCCTCGAATGCCGCAACGGCGTCATCACCACTCGCAAGCTTCCCGCGCTGATGGCGTTTCTGGATTTCGTGGTGGACCAGCGCAAGGTTTTGTCCGAAGCAGATTGGCAGGCGAAGTTCGGGCGGGTCCACCACAGGATCTCTGCGCAGATATTGCCGCAATTCTCTGAGCCCGATTTAGCCGCCGCGCGTGCCCTCACGGCCAGTCAATCGGCACAGATCTACCTTCCCCCGGAGGCGGGTCTCGCATGAGAGCAAATCCAGACTGCACGACCGCAAGGCCATCGCTGCCATCGGCAATCCATCCCGACGACACCGACATCCTCGCAGGCAGACCGCTCAGACCGGGATCGGAGCGGTCGATGCTGTCCCGCTTCGGCGACGATGTCTGGGATCTCAGTCCAGCGATGTTTCGCGCCAACGCGCGTCCGGCAGCGTTTCGCGTGGACTTCGGCGCCATCGAAGACCCCGCGCTTCGACGGCTCGCCAAGGAGTATATGCTTGCCCGCCTTCAGGCGCCTCTGCGCAGCTACCGGGGCCCTTGCGGCCCCTCGACCGCCAAGGGCACATTGCTGTTCCTGCGCCATTTCGGAGAGTTCCTGCACGATCGTATCGGTTCCGTCGAACTGGCGCGCGTCGACCAGCAAGTGCTGGACGCGTATCTGGCGCATCTGGGGGCAGACGGCGCACGTTCATCGCAACAGATCCGCCTCTATGTCGATGTCCCCATCGACCTCCATCATTTTGGGCCATGGGTGACCGGGGGCGGCATTCCCTTCCTGCCCTGGGGTGGGCGCACGGCAAGCAATGTCAGCGGTCGGAGCCGGACGAGCTCGGAGAACACCACGCCGCGCATCCCCGAACCGGTCATCGGCGCACTGCTCCACTGGTCGATGCGATACGTCGATGTCTTCGCTCCGGATATCCTCGCGGCGCGCGAAGAGCTGGATCGCCTTAAAGCCCGCGCTGCCCAGATTATTGCCGAGGATGCGCGCCAGACCCGCCACGAACGGTTTCGCTACCGTCTTCGCACCTGGCTCGAGGCCCGTCGGGCGGAAGGGCGGGGCGTGCACTCTGGGAGCGCCGTCCAAACACCACCCGCGGTGTCCCCGATGTTAGGGAAGGCAACGCGTATAATTTCAGGCTGATGTGCCTTCAGATCGGCTGTCCTCAAACGGGGAACCTCAGTAGTTCCACCGCGACCGTGAGGATGCTGGACCAGATGGCGGGTGAGATGGGAACCGAGGTCGGCGGAATGGATACCCCGATCACCCTCGATCCCGATACCGGCCTGCCCTGGCGGGAGCGTTTCGACACGGACAGCCTGCCACATGAAGAGCAGATGCTGCAGCGGCCTGCTACATCGTCTGCGCGTATCTGACGGGGATGCGCGACAGCGAGTTGCAGGACATGGAGCCGGGCTGCGTTTCGGTTGAACGCAGTGCTGACAACCTGATCGAGCGCTATCGGGTACGCAGCAACGTCTATAAGCACCGCGAGCGGCGGGTGTTTCCGCCGATTGGATCACTATCGCGCCGGTCGCCCGAGCGGTCGATGCTTTGGAAGTCCTGTCACGGCGCGCACGCGGCGAGCGCGACCTGAGATCTCTTTGGGTCTCGTTGAAGCCTTGGGACTGGACGGCGGATTACCTTGCCGCGCAGGCGTCGCCGATCATCAAGATGTTCCGCGACGGTCTGGATGCAAAGGTCGCAAACCCGCCCGCAATTCCACATGTCGACGGACGCCCCTGGCATTTCAGCACCCGCCAGTTCCGGCGCACCATCGCATGGTACATCGCGAACCGCCCTTTTCGGCGTGATTGCCGGAAAGATCCAGTACAGCATGCCTCCGTGGCGATGTTCGAGGGCTATGCCGGTGCGCCGCACGGAGAT